>NZ_JBOZRT010000124.1:0-17369 GCF_050789165.1 Azospirillum sp. | reverse complement strand
GGCGAGTAAGGCTTTTCGCCCCCTCCCCAACCCGTGGGGAGGGGGCGATGGTTGTTGACGCCTCCCATGTCCACCAAGGTCTGCATCGGCCAGTTCGCCGGTTCGCACGGCGTCCGGGGCCTCGTGAAGCTGCGCAGCTTCACCGGGGATCCCAAAGCCGTGGCCGCGTATGGCCCGCTGACCGACGAAACCGGCCGGCGCACCTTCAAGGTGACGCTGAACGGCACCGTGAAGGACCTGTGGCTCGCCCGCGTGGAGGGGATCGCCACCCGCGAGCAGGCGCAGGACCTGGCCGGCGTACGCCTGTACGTCGACCGCGCGGCGCTGCCGGAGACCGAGGACGAGGACGAGTTCTACCACGCCGACCTGATTGGCCTGCGGGCCGAGACGGCAGCGGGCGAACCGTTCGGCACGGTGCTGGCGATCTACGATTTCGGCGGCGGCGACGTGCTGGAGATCCGCACGGAGGCCGGCGCCACGGAGCTGTTGCCGTTCACCAAGGCCTGCGTGCCGGTGGTGGACGTCAAGGGCGGGCGGGTCGTCGTCGATCCGCCCGCGGTGGTGGAAGCCAAGCCCGACGGCAAGGGCGACGAGGAGTCGGAGCCGTGAATCACGGCGCTGCCGGCCCGCTCGCCTGGACCGTCAAGGTGCTGACCCTGTTCCCGGAGATGTTCCCCGGGCCGCTGGGTCACAGCCTGGCCGGCAAGGCGCTGGAAAATGGCGTGTGGTCGCTGGAATCAGTGGACATTCGCGATTTTGCGCGCGATAAACACCGCTCCGTTGACGACGCCCCCTTCGGCGGGGGCGCGGGCATGGTGATGCGGCCGGACGTCCTGGACGCCGCGTTCACCGCGACCTGCAGCCTGCCGGGTGCGGAAGGGCGTGGCCGGGTGATCTACCTGTCGCCGCGCGGCCGGGTCCTCGACCAGGCCCTGGTCAAGGAGCTGGCGGCGACTCCGGTCGTGACGCTGCTCTGCGGCCGATACGAGGGGGTCGATGAACGGGTGCTGGAAGCGCACGGAGTCGAGGAGGTCAGCCTCGGCGATTTCGTGCTGTCCGGCGGCGAGCCGGCCGCGCTTGCCCTGATCGACGCCGTGGTGCGCTTGCTGCCCGGCGTCATGGGGAACGTGGCGACGGCCGACGACGAGAGTTTCGAACGGGGGTTGCTCGAATACCCCCACTACACGCGGCCCGCCGTCTGGACCGACGGGCTGGGTGTGGAGCGGACGGTGCCGGAGGTTCTTCTCTCCGGCCACCACGAGAAGGTTCGCGCCTGGCGGCTCGCCGAGGCGGAGCGGATCACACGGGCCCGGCGGCCCGACCTGTGGTCCCGCTACGAAGCGAGTCGTCCGGTGCCGGAGAAGCGGGCCCGCAGACGCAGGCCGAGTGGAACGACGGAGTGACGGTCCGCCGCGAGGCGCGCCGAGGAAAAGGGGTAGTGTCATGAACCTGTTGCAGCAGCTCGAGCAGGAGCAGATCCAGAAGGCCCTTGGTGACAAGGCCATCCCGGAATTCTCGCCGGGCGATACGCTCCGCGTGAACGTGAAGGTCGTCGAGGGCACGCGCGAGCGCGTCCAGGCCTACGAGGGCGTGTGCATCGCCCGCAAGAACGCCGGCGTGAACTCCTCGTTCACCGTGCGCAAGATCAGCTACGGCGAGGGCGTGGAGCGCGTGTTCCCGCTGTACAGCCCGCGCATCGACTCGATCGAGCTGGTCCGCAAGGGCGACGTCCGCCGCGCCAAGCTGTACTACCTGCGCGATCGCCGTGGCAAGTCGGCCCGCATCTCGGAGCGCACCACCGGCCGCGGCATGAACAAGACCGCCGCCGCCGCGGAGTAATCCGCCCGGTCTGTCGAGCTATCCGGCGCCCGCCGTGGGGAAACCCGCGGCGGGCGTTTGGCGTTGGGATCGTGCCTGTGTTTCGGGGACAACAGGGGCTGCACGGATTTCACGGATCTGGTTTGATCCATTCTTTCACTTCAAGCGCCTTCCTGGTCGTCATCCCCGCCTTCGCGGGGAGGACGATTTGAGAGGTGATCGCGGCAGGGCAATCCGTGCAATCCGTGCCCAAATCCGTGAAATCCGTGTGAACCGGGTTGCCCCGTTGACGCCGCGCCCCTATCGCCGCGTCAGCGAGTTGGTGTGCGCCTCCTTCAGCGTCGCCGGCTCGTTCATGTCGCCGACCACGCCGGGCGTGCGCGTCTCGGGGTCGGCGGGGCTGGAGCCGAGCTCGCCCATCGCCTGCGCCGCCTGCGCGGTGCGGCGCAGCCCCAGGCGGTCGATCACCTGCGCCACGCCGTGGACCTTCGCCGCCAGTTCGGCCGCGCGGTGGCCCTGCTCCACCGAGCCGACGCTGCCGGTCAGCGTCACCGCGGCGTGGTGGACCGTCACCTCCAGATCGTGCGCATCGACGTATTCGTCCTCGGTCAGGCGCTGGGTGACCTCGCGGCGGATGCGCGCGTCGTCGTCCGATTCCTCGTGCCCGAACATAGGTCTGTCTCCCACGGCTGCCACCATACGGAAAGGCAACGGCGCGGCGGCGGGGTCGGTTCCTTTCCCGTTTGACAACGGCTCGCAAGCGGCCCAGCATGGCGCCTCGTTCCAGGGGGGTCCCGTAGGGGGCTGAGATACCACCGGCCAAGGCCCAGACAGGGCTCCGGCGACGTGGTGACCCTTCGAACCTGATCCGGCTCATACCGGCGAAGGGAAGGAACCGCTGCGGGCGCCGAAACACCACCACACCCGCACCTTCTTCCGCACCTGTGACCGGATCTCCTCGACCGACGAAGGAGATCGACCGTGCCAAGAGACCTCACCGACCCCAACTTCTCCGTTTCCACCGGGCCCCTGCCCGCCTCTCAGAAGGTGTACGTGCCGGGCGACCAGGGTGTACGCGTCGCCATGCGCGAGATCCGCGTCGGCGGCGGCGAGCCGCCGGTGCGGGTGTACGACGCCTCCGGCCCCTACACCGACCCCGACATGGCGGTGGACATCCGCAAGGGCCTGCCGGCCCTGAGGGAATCCTGGATCCGCGGCCGCGGCGACGTGGAGGCGTACGACGGCCGCGCCGTTCGCCCGGAGGATGACGGGCTGCGCCCCGGCGAGGCGCCCAACCTCGACGTCCACCCCGGCTCGGAACGCCGGCCGTTGCGCGGCAAGCCCGGCCGTGCGGTGACACAGATGGCGTACGCCCGCGCCGGCATCGTCACGCCGGAGATGGAGTACGTCGCCATCCGCGAGAACCTCGGCCGCGCCGCCGCGCTGGAGCAGGCCCGCGACGGCGAGTCGTTCGGCGCCAGCATTCCCGAATTCATCACGCCGGAGTTCGTCCGCGACGAGATCGCCCGCGGCCGGGCCATCATCCCCGCCAACATCAACCACCCCGAAGCCGAGCCGATGATCATCGGCCGCAACTTCCTCACCAAGATCAACGCCAACATCGGCAACTCCGCCGTGGCGTCGTCGATCGGCGAGGAGGTGGAGAAGATGGTGTGGGCGATCCGCTGGGGCGCCGACACGGTGATGGACCTGTCCACCGGCCGCAACATCCACACCACCCGCGAGTGGATCATCCGCAATTCGCCCGTGCCCATCGGCACCGTGCCGATCTACCAGGCGCTGGAGAAGGTCAACGGCAAGGCCGAGGACCTGACCTGGGAGATCTTCCGCGACACGCTGATCGAGCAGGCCGAGCAGGGGGTGGACTACTTCACCATCCACGCCGGCGTGCGCCTCGCCCACATCCCGCTGACGGCCAAGCGGGTGACCGGCATCGTGTCGCGCGGCGGCTCGATCCTCGCCAAGTGGTGCCTAGCCCACCACAGGGAGAACTTCCTCTACACGCACTTCGACGACATCTGCGACATCATGAAGGCGTACGACGTCAGCTTCTCGCTGGGCGACGGCCTGCGCCCCGGCTCGATCGCCGACGCCAACGACGCCGCGCAGTTCGCCGAACTGGAGACGCTGGGCGAGCTCACCAAGATCGCCTGGAAGCACGACGTGCAGACCATGATCGAAGGCCCCGGCCACGTGCCGATGCACAAGATCAAGGAGAACATGGACAAGCAGCTCAAGCTGTGCGGCGAGGCGCCGTTCTACACGCTCGGGCCGCTGGTCACCGACATCGCGCCGGGCTACGACCACATCACCAGCGGCATCGGGGCGGCGATGATCGGCTGGTTCGGGACGGCGATGCTCTGCTACGTCACGCCGAAGGAGCACCTGGGGCTGCCGGACCGCGACGACGTCAAGGTGGGCGTGGTGACCTACAAGATCGCCGCGCACGCCGCCGACCTCGCCAAGGGCCACCCGGCGGCGCGGGAGCGTGACGACGCGCTGAGCCGCGCGCGCTTCGAGTTCCGCTGGCGCGACCAGTTCCACCTGTCGCTGGACCCGGAGACGGCGGAGCGCTTCCACGACCAGACCCTTCCGGCCGAGGGGGCGAAGGTCGCGCACTTCTGCTCAATGTGCGGGCCGAAGTTCTGCTCGATGAAGATCACCCAGGAGGTGCGGGACTACGCCAACTCCGGCATGGCCGAGATGGCGGAGACGTTCCGTGCGCAGGGCGGGGAGATCTACAAGGCGGCGGATTGATCGATCCTTGAGGGCAACAGGAGATACACGGATCGCACGGATTTGAGCACGGATTACACGGATCTTTTATGCTTGCGTCGCAAGAACAAGAGAAATCCGTGCAATCCGTGCCTCAATCCGCGAAATCCGTGTGTCCTGTTGCCCCCTTTCCGCCGAACCCGAGGGATCACCGCGCCCGCGCCGTCAGCACGATCCCGGCGGCGATCAGCCCGACGCTGAGCAGCACGCCGACGCTCAGCGGCTCGCCGAAGATCACCGCGCTCTCCAGCAGCGCGGTGATGGGCACCAGGCAGACGATCTGCCCGGCCTGGGCGGCCGGCATCACCGCCAGCGCCTTCGACCACCACCAGTAACAGAGCGCCGTGCCGATCAGCCAGTTGTAGACCAGCGCGCCGAGCAGCGCCGGCGCCCAGGTGATCGGCTGTCCGAACTCCAGGACGAGCGCCACCGGGCTCATGACCACCGCGCTGACCGCGATCTGCCAGAAGGTCTGCGTCCAGAACGGTGTCCGCCACACCCGGCGGCGGTACAGGCTGGCCGCCGTCGCCCAGCACAGCGCCGAGCCGAGCAGCAGCCCGTTGCCGAGCAGCATCCGGCGGTCGCTCCAGTCCAGCAGCGCCGGGTTGAAGAACACCAGCACCCCGGCGAAGGCCAGCAGCCCTCCCAGGATGCGCTGTCCCGACGGCCGCTCGCGGGCGATCAGGAAGGCGAGCGGCAGAGCCCAGATCTGCATGGTGTAGACCAGCACCGCGGCCCGTCCCGGCGGCACCCATTGCAGCCCCGCCGTGCTCAGGCCCAGCATGCCACCGACCTGCAGGAAGCCGATGACGCCGAGCATCGTGCGCTCGCCCGCCCTGGGCAGCAGCGGAACCTTGAGGATCGGCAGAAGCGCGGCGAGCAGCAGCGCCGACCCGCACATGCGCAACGCGTTGAAGGTGAAGGGGCTGATGTTGGGCAGCGCCGCCTTCATGATCAGCCAGTTGGTGCCCCAGAACAGCACCACCGCGCCCAACTGTGCGTAGATCGCCGTGCCCGGCGCAGGGCGCGCCGTGGCCGTTTGTTCCGTCATGCCGCCTCCCGTTTCCTCCGGCGCCATGGTAACCGGCGCGGCGGCGCAGGGGGCATGCGCGCTCAGCGCGTCAGCATCGCGCTTTCCTTGCCGCTCACGAAGAACACGCGCGCGTAGGCCTTCAGCAGCGCGTCGGTCAGCGCCTGCACCTCGGGGCTGCGCGTCGCCTTGGGATGGGCGGGATCCACGTGCAGGACGCAGCTGTCCGGCGCGTCGTTGAACGCCGCCAGCGCGTGGATGCGGTCGGGGCGGAACTCCTCGGGGAAGGCCTCGTCCATCAGCCAGAAGCACTGGAAGTTCCGGCAGGACGGCGGCCGTTCCTGGTACACGGTGCAGCCCTTGCCCTGGTCGCAGGACGCGCACCAGCGCGCCGAGGGCTTCTTCAGCTCGGGCACGCCCATCAGCTTGCAGCACAGGGTGCAGTCCCCGCAGGTGCGGGCGGAGGTCGGAACGGCGGTGTCGGTCATGGACGGGGTTGCACCACACAAGTCGGTCCGGCGTCAAACGGAAAGCCGGCCGATACCCCCCATTCACACGGCCGGCCGTGTGCCCCTCCCGCTCAATGCCTGTCGCGCTGTCGTTTCGAAAGCGCTGCATTGAGCTGCCGGGTTGGCCTCCAAGGCGCCTGTCAGGCGCCTTGGATGTCACATGAACAGGACCTGCATGCCCAGCCAGCCGACCAGCGCCAGGATCACCAGCATCACCATGGTGGTGGCGATCAGGATGTTGCTCTGGCGGATGCGGCGGCAGCGCGGGCAGCCCGGCTCGTCGGCGGGGTAGGTCAGGTCGCAGCGCGGACAGCGGGTCTGGGATGCTTCGGTCACGGGGCGGGCTCCGCAGGAACGCCGGGACGCTAGCATAGGGTTCCGCCCTGCGGAAGGTCCGCTTGTCCCGCGGCGTCCGGATGGCTATTGTGCGCCCCTCGGACCGGAAACCGATGCCGTTCGCCTGCCAGAGAGAGCCGTTACGATGTCCAAGCCGCGCACCCTGTTCGACAAGATCTGGGACAGCCACGTCGTCCACCGCCAGGAGGACGGCACCTGCATCCTCTACATCGACCGCCACCTGGTCCACGAGGTGACCAGCCCGCAGGCGTTCGAGGGGCTGCGCACCGCCGGGCGCAAGGTGCGCCGGCCGGAGCTGACCATGGCGGTGCCGGACCACAACGTGCCGACCACCGACCGCTCCAAGGGCATCGTCGAGGAAGAGAGCCGCATCCAGGTCGAGACGCTGGACACCAACGCCCGCGAGTTCGGCGTGCGCTACTTCCCGATGGACGACGTCCGCCAGGGCATCGTGCACATCGTCGGCCCCGAGCAGGGCTTCACGCTGCCCGGCACCACCATCGTCTGCGGCGACAGCCACACCGCCACGCACGGCGCCTTCGGCGCCCTCGCCTTCGGCATCGGCACGTCCGAGGTCGAGCACGTGCTGGCCACCCAGACGCTGCAGCAGAAGCCGGCCAAGAACATGCTGGTCCGCGTCGACGGCGCCCTGCCGCCGGGCGTGACCGCCAAGGACATCGTGCTGGCGATCATCGGCAAGATCGGCACCGCCGGCGGCACCGGCCACGTCATCGAGTTCGCCGGCGAGGCGATCCGCGGCCTGTCCATGGAAGGCCGCATGACCGTCTGCAACATGGCCATCGAGGGCGGCGCCCGCGCCGGCCTGATCGCGCCGGACGAGAAGACCTTCGAGTACATCAAGGGCCGCCCGCTGGCCCCCAAGGCCGGCGCCTGGGAGCAGGCGGTCGAGCAGTGGAAGACCCTGCCCAGCGACGAGGGGGCGACCTACGACACCACCGTGGTGCTGAACGCCGCCGACATCGTCCCGCAGGTCACCTGGGGCACCAGCCCCGAGGACGTGCTGCCGATCACCGCCACCGTGCCGAACCCGGCCGACGTCGCCGACGCGGGCAAGCGCGCGGCGGTCGAGCGCGCGCTGGCCTACATGGGCCTGACGCCGGGGCAGAAGCTGACCGACGTGAAGGTCGACACGGTCTTCATCGGCTCCTGCACCAACGGCCGCATCGAGGACCTGCGGGCGGCGGCCGAGGTCGCCAAGGGGCGCAAGGTCGCCGAGGGCATCCGCGCGCTGGTGGTGCCCGGCTCCGGCCTCGTCAAGGAGCAGGCCGAGCAGGAGGGCCTGGACGCGATCTTCACCGAGGCCGGCTTCGAGTGGCGCGAGCCCGGCTGCTCCATGTGCCTGGCGATGAACGCCGACCGTCTGTCGCCGGGCGAGCGCAGCGCCTCCACCTCGAACCGCAACTTCGAGGGCCGGCAGGGCCGCGGCGGCCGCACCCACCTGGTCAGCCCGGCGATGGCCGCCGCCGCCGCCATCACCGGCAAGCTGACGGACGTGCGCGACCTGCACTGAGCGGTTCCGGCGCTTCGGCAACGGGACGGGAAGGGGGCCGCGAGGCCCCCTTTCGCGTTTCCGGTTCCGGTGCCATATTGAAGGGGTCGCCGCACGAGAGGACGCCATGTCCAGCCGACCGCAGCCCAAGCCGCCCGCCGACGACCTGCCCAAGAATTTCTGGGACGAGGACCTCTCCGAGGCCGACCTGACCCCGGAGGAATTGGAGGACATCCGCGCGTCCGAGGCGGACATCGCCGCGGGTCGGACCTTCTCCAACGAGGAGTTCGTGGACATCTTCGGGCCGCTGGCCGAGAAGATCTCTGCGGGGACGGTGACGCCGGCGGACTTCGAAGCCGTCGAGAAGCGGATACAGCGGCGCTGATGCCGGTGCGCTGGTCGTCCCAAGCCATGCGCGATGCCCAACGGATCTTCCTGCACATCGCAAGTGAGAATCATTACGCCGCAACCGCGGTGTTCGAAGCGTTCCTGAGGACGGCCGACTCGCTCGCCCACCACCCCTATCGGCACCGCAACCGCGGCGGCGGTTATCGCCGCGTGCCGGTGGCGCACTACGACTATTTCATCCTCTATCGCATGCGCCCCGGCGTTGACGGCCCATACGTCTCCACCGAATCCGTCCGCCACGTGGCGCGCCGTCCGCGGTCCCGCTGAGGCCTCCCCCTCTGGCGCGGCGCGCGCAAATGCGCGACAGTGGCGCAGACGGCCCGTGTCCCGGACACGCAAGAAGCGCAGGGAGGATCGCCCGCGATGATCACGCTCTACACGTCCCCGACGCCCAACGGGCACAAGGCCTCGATCCTGCTGGAGGAGCTGGGGCTGAAGTACCGCGTGCACCGGCTCGACCTCGCGGCCGGGGAGACCAAGTCGCCCGAGTACCTGAAGATCAGCCCGATCGGCAAGATGCCGGCGATCGTCGAGGAGTTGCCGGGCGGCGTGCAGCGCCGGCTGTTCGGCTCTGGCGCCATCCTCATGCATTTCGCCGAGCACACCGGCCGCCTGCTGCCGCAGGGCGAGGCGCGCGGCGAGGCGCTGTCGTGGATGATGCTGGGCATCTCCGACCTCGGCCCCACGGCGATGGACATGTTCCGCTTCTCGGTCCGCGCGCCGGAGAAGATCCCCTACGCCATCGACCTGTTCAAGGGCGAGCTGCTGCGCTGCTACCAGGCGCTCGACAACCGGCTGGCGGAGGAGGAGTACCTTGCCGGCGAATACTCCATCGCCGATATCTCGTGCTTCACCTTCATCGCCGTGGCGGCGACGATGGGCGGGCGGCTGCTGGAGCGCTATCCGCACGTCAAGCGCTGGCACGACGCCATCATCGCCCGTCCCGCCGTGCAGCGCGGTCTGGCGGTTCCGGAGTAGGCAAGAGGCCCCATGCCCGTCATCAACCGCATCGCCGAGTTCCACGCCGACATGACCGCGTGGCGGCACGACATCCACGCGCACCCGGAACTGGCCTACGAGGAGCACCGCACCGCCGACCTCGTGGCGGCGAAGCTGGAAGAGTTCGGCATCGCGGTGCACCGCGGGCTGGGCGGCACCGGCGTGGTCGGCACCCTGAAGGGCCGGGGCGAGGGCGACCGCGCCATCGGCCTGCGCGCCGACATGGACGCGCTGCCGATGCCCGAGGCGAACGGTTTCGCGCACGCCTCCACCACGCCCGGCAAGATGCACGCCTGCGGCCACGACGGGCACACCACCATGCTGCTGGGCGCGGCGCGCTATCTGGCGGAGACGCGCAACTTCGACGGCACCGTGCACTTCATCTTCCAGCCGGCCGAGGAGGGCAAGGCCGGCGCCCGCGCCATGATCGAGCAGGGGCTGTTCCAGACGTTCCCCATGGAGCGGGTGTTCGGCATGCACAACTGGCCCGACCTGCCGCCGGGCACCATGGCGGTGCACCCCGGCCCGGTGATGGCGGCGGCCGACCAGTTCACCATCACCGTGGAGGGCCGCGGCTCGCACGCCGCCATGCCGCATCTGGGCGTCGATCCGGTGCTGGTCGCCGCGCACATCGTCACGGCGGCGCAGAGTCTGGTCAGCCGCGGCACCGATCCGCAGGACGCCGCGGTGGTGTCGGTGACCTGGGTGCAGGCGGGGACCACCTTCAACGTCATCCCGAACGAGGCGCTGCTGCACGGCACGATCCGCACCTTCCGCCCGGAGACCCGCGCCCGCATCCACGAGCAGTTCGCCCGGCTGGCCTCCAGCGTCGCGCAGGGCTTCGGCGCCACCGCGCGGGTGGAGATCCGCCCCGGCTACCCGCCCACCGTCAACGCCGAGGCGGAGGCGACGATCGCCGCCGAGGTGGCGGCCCGCGTGGTCGGCGCGGCCAACGTCACCTGGAACCCGCCGCCCAGCATGGGCGCGGAGGACTTCGGCTACATGCTGCACGAGAAGCCGGGCGCCTACGTCTGGCTGGGGCAGGGCGGCAGCGCGCTGGGCTGTACGCTGCACAACCCGCACTACGACTTCAACGACGAGATGCTGCCGGTGGGCGCCAGCTATTGGGCGACGCTGGTGGAGACGGTGCTGCCGCGGAGCTGAATGGAACAGTGTGGAACGCCGTGGAACAGTGTGCAGGGGGTGTTCAGTTCACATGCCGCCGCGGCGTCTCCTGTTCCTGGACAGAATGCCTATAAATAGGGAATATGTCAACGGGAGCTTCCGCTCCTCGGGTCCAGCGCGTCCTGCAACCCGTCGCCCAGCAGGTTGACGGCGATCACCGTCACGAAGATCAGCAGCCCCGGCCACACCGCCAGCATCGGCGCGGTGGAGACCAGCTCCTGCGCGTTGGTCAGCATGTTGCCCCAGCTCGGCAGCGGCGGCTGGATGCCGAGGCCGAGGAAGCTCAGCACCGACTCCAGCAGGATGACGTTGCCCACGGTCAGCGTCACCGCCACCACCGCGGGGGCGGCGACGTTGGGCAGGATGTGCGCCAGCATGATGCGGCGGCTCCCCGCGCCCAGCGCCACCGCCGCCCGCACGTAGTCGCGCCGGCGCGCCGACAGCGTCGCCCCGCGCACCAGCCGCGCCACCGTCGTCCAGCCGAACAGCGCCACCAGCACGATGATGCGGCCCAGGCTGGCGTCCTCGCCGGACACCCAGTCCTCCGGGACGCCCAGGCGCGTCGGGTCGATGGCGGACAGCACGATCAGCAGCGGCAGCAGCGGCAGCGCGATCAGCACATCGGTCAGCCGCATGAGGGCGTCGTCCACCCGCCCGCCGAAATAGCCGGCCAGCAGCCCGATCGCCGTGCCGATCACCGCGGAGGCGAGCGCCGCCGCCAGCCCGACGAACAGCGACACCCGGCCGCCGTACAGCAGCCGCACCAGCACGTCGCGCCCCAGCTCGTCGGTGCCCAGCGGGTGCCCGAAGGAGGGCGGGCCGTAGCGGTCGAGCAGGCTGACGGCGGTCTGGTCGACGCCCATTGCGGATTCGACGAGGGGGGCGGCGAGGGCGGCGAGGGCGAGCAACAGCAGCACGACCGCGCTGATGGTGGCGAGGCGGTGGCGGGTGAAGCGCTGGAGGAAGCGGCTGCGCATGGTCAGGGATGCCCCCTCCCTAACCCTCCCCCGCTGCGCGGGAGAGGGAACTCGGCCGTTTTGCCCCCTCCACCGCGAGAGCGGGGGAGGGATGGGGAGGGGGCAAGGCGCACTCTCACGACCGCACATCCTTGAAGGTGATCCGCGGGTCGAGCGCCGCGTAGGCCAGGTCGGCCAGCAGGTTGCCGGCCAGCGTCGTCGCCGTCGCCAGCAGCAGCGCCACCAGCGCCACGTTGAGGTCGTTGCCCATGATCGAGTCGTAGATCAGCTTCCCCATGCCCGGCCACGCGAACATGGTTTCGGTCACCAGGGCGCCGGAGAACAGCGTGCCGAACTCCAGCGCCACGATGGTGACGATGGGGATCAGCGCGTTGCGCAGCGTGTGCCGCCACACCACCTGTCCCTCGGCCAGTCCCTTGGCGCGGGCGGTGCGGACGTAGTCCTGGCGCAGCTCCACCAGCATGGACGCCCGCACGTAGCGGGTGTAGCCGCCGACGCTGGCCAGCGTCAGCGTCGCCACCGGCAGCACGAAGTGCGGCAGCCGCGCCAGCCAGCCCTCCTCGCCGACCGGCCCCATGCCCGAGGCCGGCAGCCAGCCGAGCGTCACCGCGAACAGCAGGATCAGCAGCAGCGCCAGCCAGAACGGCGGCACCGAGATGCCGGCGAAGCAGAACAGGTTCACCGCGTCGTCGAGCAGGGAATACGGGCGCCGCGCCGCCAGCACGCCGAGCGGCAGCGCGATGGCGATGGCCAGCACGAACGAGGCGCCCAGCAGCAGCAGCGTGTTGCCCAGCCGCGGCAGCAGCACGGCCGGCACCGGCTGGGCGAACAGCCGCGAATAGCCGAAGTCGCCGGACAGCGCCGCGCCCAGCCAGTTGGCGTAGCGCTCCCACAGCGGCCGGTCGAGCCCGTACAGCGCCTTCAGCCGCGCCGCATCCGCGGCGGTCGCCCTGGGGTTGCCGGCGAGCATCAGGTCCACCGGGTCGCCCGGCATCAGGGCGATCAGCACGGTGACGAGCATGCTCATCAGGAGGAGGACGAACAGCGCCTGGAGCAGGCGGGAGGCGAGGAAGCGGGTCACCCCCTCACTCCTTCACCTTCCAGGTCTCGATCCACAGCATGGTCGAGGCCTCGTGCCCGGTGGGCACGATGCCGTCGATCCACTTCGGCAGGATGTGCGGGTCGGCGCGGAAGAACAGCGGCAGCGACGGCAGCTCGTCGGCGTAGATCTGCTGGAGCCGCGTCCACAGCCGCTTGTTGGCCGCCGGCTCGCACACCGTCTCCAGGTCGTCGAGCACCTTGTCCATCTCGGGGTTCCTGAACCCCATGTAGTTCTGCCCCGCCCAGTTGTTGGCCGCCGTCGGCACCATGGTCGAGTGGAAGGTGGTGCGCGGGATGTTCTCCGGCGAGGAGATCCAGGCGAACAGCGCCATCGCCTTGTGCCGGCGCTCGTGCAGGGTCTGGCCGAAGAAGACGCGCGCCGGCTCGTTGGCGATGCGCACCTCGACGCCGGCCTGCTTCCACTGCGCCTGCAGCACCTGTTGCAGCAGTTCGCGCGAACGGTTGCCGGCGGTGGTCATGAACTCCAGCGACAGCTTCTCCCCCTTGGCGTTCACGCGGATGCCGCCGCGCTTCTCGCCCCAGCCGGCCTCGTCCAGCAGCTTCGCCGCCTCCTTGGGGTCGTAGGGGTAGTGGCGGAAATCCTCGACATGGACGCGGTCGAGCGGGTTGACCTGATTGTGTGCTACCGGCTGCCGGTTCTCGAACAGCTGCCTGGAGATCGCGCCGCGGTCCACCGCCAGCAGCAGCGCCCGGCGCACCCGCGCATCGGCCAGGACGGGATTGTCGAGGTTGAGGTCGATGTGCTCGAACACCAGGCCGGGCTTGAAGATCACGGTGTACTTGCCGCCATGCTTCTTCTCGAAGGCCAGCGCCTGCTCGAACGGCAGGCCGGCCTCGCCGGGGATCATGTCGAGCCCGCCGGAGAGCAGGTTGGCCTCCAGCGCCGCGGTGTTCTCGATGGCCTTGACGACGATGCGCCTGAACGGCGGCTTCGGCCCCCACCAGGTGGGGTTCGGCTCCAGCACCACGTGCGCGCCGCTCTCCACCGCGGTGATCTTGTAGGGGCCGTACCACAGGCCGGGGTTGGTGGTGTCGGTCTCGTACCGGGAGCGCTGGCGGTAGGCGGCCGGGTCGGAGTCGAACACCGCCTTCTCCAGGTGCGCCGGCAGCACGGCGAAGTCGTTGATCTCCGCGTAGGTGCACAGCGGCTTTTCGCGGTGGATGGTGAAGGTCCTGTCGTCCCTGGCGTCGATGCCGACGATGTCGCGGCTGAACAGGTCGGCGTTGGTGAAGCCGCTCTGCGGGTGCTTGCCGACCTCCCAGGTGAACAGCACGTCCTTCGTGGTGATCGGCGTGCCGTCGCCCCATTTGGCGTCCGGGTGGATGGTGTAGGTGACGGCGTAGCCCTGGCGGCCGTCCGCCCGGGTCTCCAGCGCCGCGGTGCCGGCCTCGACGCTGGGCAGCGCGGTGCACAGCAGGCAGGTCAGCTTCCAGTCGGCGTCGTAGACGGTGAAGGGCCGGCGCGTGGCGTCGAGGATGAAGTGCTTGGCCGACATCGGCTCGATGGAAGGGTGCCAGTTGGCCGGAAACTGACTGAGGCCGATGGTCAGCGTGTCGCGCGCGGCGAAGGCCGGGGCGGCGGCGAGGAGGAGGATGAGGTGGGCGGCGAGCGCGAGGGCGGCAAGACGGTGTCGCATCGTTTCCCCTGGTTGGCCCGCTGGTTGGACCCCTCTGAACTATGGGGGCGGCCACGGTTGCGGTAAAGCGCTTGACCGATGTTGCGGTGCGGCCGACCATCGCCGCCCCTTCGTCCTTTCGTCCAGGAGACCCACCGCATGGCCGGCACCGTGACCGTGGAGCGCGACGGCGTCGTCGCCACCGTGCTGCTCAACAACCCCGGCAAGCTGAACGCGTTCGACAAGCCGCAATGGCTGGCCTTGCGCGACGCCATGACGGGCCTGTCCGCCGACGGGGCGGTGCGCGTCATCGTGCTGCGCGGCGCGGGCAAGGCCTTCAGCCCCGGCGCCGACATCTCGGAGTTCGAGAGCGAGCGCGGCAGCCCGGAACAGGCGATGGCCTACGGTGAGCTGATGGACGCGGTGATGTTCCAGATCCGCGACTGCCCGACCCCGACGCTGGCCGCCATCGACGGGCCGTGCACGGGAATCGGGCTGGCGGTGGCGCTGGCCTGCGACCTGCGGGTCTGCACCGAATCCAGCCGCTTCGGCGTGCCGGTCAGCCGGCTCGGCATCTCCATGGCGCTGCCGGAACTGAAGCTGCTGTTCGACGTGGTCGGCCGGCCCTTCGCGATGGAGATCCTGCTGGAGGGCCGGGTGTTCGGCGCGGAGCTGGCGCGCGAGATGCGGCTGGTCAACCGCGTGGTGGCGGACGGCGGCCTCGACGCCGAGGTGGCGGCGACGGCCCGGCGCATCGCCGACGGCGCCCCGCTGGCGGCGCGCTGGCACAAGGCGTTCGTCGGCCGCGCCGCCGACCCGGCGCCGCTGTCCGACGCGGAACTGGCCGAATGCTACGAATGCTTCGGCACCGAGGATTACCGCGAGGGCTACCGCGCCTTCCTGGAGAAGCGCAAGCCGGTGTTCGGCGGCCGATAATCGGCAAGTCTGTCGGCTTTATGGCTTTCCACGAAGTATTGCACAGCTTTTACGCCGATCTCCGTCGGTTGGACGTGCGTTCTTGCCGCGTTAACGGTATAACCGAAGTCGGCGTACTATGCGCCGAACCAATCAAAAGAAGAGCGGGGGCCGGTTCTCCGCCAATGCCGAACAGGACAGGATGATGGACTGGGACAAGCTTCGGGTGTTCCATGCCGTGGCCGAAGCAGGGAGCTTTACGCACGCCGGCGAATCTCTCAACCTGAGTCAGTCGGCGGTCAGCCGGCAGATCAGCGCGTTGGAAGAAAGCCTCGGCGTGCCGCTGTTCCACCGCCACGCGCGCGGGTTGATCCTCACCGAACAGGGCGAGCTGCTGCACCGCACCGCCCGCGACGTGTTCGCCAAGCTGTCGATGACCGAGGCGATGCTCACCGAGAGCAAGGAGACCCCCAAGGGCCCGCTCAAGGTGACGACCACGGTGGCCTTCGGGTCGACCTGGCTGACGCCGCGCATCCAGGAATTCCTGACGATCTACCCGGACATCCAGCTGACGCTGCTGATCGACGACACCGAGCTGGACCTCGCCATGCGCGAGGCGGACATCGCCATCCGCATGAACACCCCGCGCCAGCCGGACCTGATCCAGCGGCACCTGATGTCGATCCGCTTCCACATCTACGCGCACCAGAGCTACATCAAGAAGCGCGGGCTGCCGAAGACCGCGGCCGAGCTGGCGGAGCACGACATCATCACCTACCCGCCGGACGCCCGCGCCCCGGTGCCGAACGTCAACTGGATCCTCGACGTGGCCGAGGGCGCGGCGCGCTCGCGCCGCCCGGCGCTGCAGGTCAACAGCGTCTACGCCATCTACCGCGCGGTGGAGAGCGGGCTGGGCATCGCCGCGCTGCCCGATTTCCTGGTGGAGAACGCCCGCGACTTCGTGCGGGTGCTGCCCGACGTCACCGGCCCCAAGGTCGACGCCTACTTCGTCTACGCGGAGGAACTGCGCCATTCCAAGCGCATCGCCGTGTTCCGCGACTTCCTCGTGCGCAAGGTCGCCGAGAGCCACTTCTGAACGCCCGCCGACGCCCGCGCCCGGCCCTCTCCCGTGAAACGGGGGAGGTGCGCGGGCGTGCGCCCCTTCGGGCGGCACTCCGCGCAATTTCATAAAAGTTTATGCATCCTTAATTGGTGCGGCTTGCAGCCGATCGGGCCGGCGAGAAAGATTGCATTTTAACCAAAAGCGTGTGATTCGACTCGGGTTTCGAGGCGAATCGGCGCTCGGCGACGCCAGCCCGGCAGCCACGTGAAAACCGCATGCTTCTTTGGTGGAACCCCGATTGGAAGCCGGATTCCGATAAGGATTCCAGCCCCTTGCAAGCCATGCGGATGGCGCATGGTAGCATTAATGAATTGTAAATAGCGCAGGCCGCGCGAAATGCTCAAATTTGGGGCGTTGGGTGTTGCGACGCAGCATCCGGCGTTTCATCCTGGGGTCGAACCCGGGGCCGGGCCTTGGCCCGGCGTCTCCCAGACGTGAAGCCTCCCTGTTCAACTTCGCCGCTAAGTCATTGACTTAGCGGCAAATTTTTTGCCTGCACGAGGGGTGGGGGAGGGGATGGCGACGGCGCTGCGCCCAGGCGTGCGGCCGAGCCGGCGAGCAAACAATTGCATGTGCTAAGGGAGTGGAGTTATCCTTTTTTGTGTTCAGCGAGAAAATTTCGCTGACCTGAAGGAGCGGCAAAATGGTTAACTCCGTCAACACCAACCAGAGCGCTGTCGTCGCTCTGCAGAGCCTCAACAACACCATCGGCCAGCTGAACAAGGTTCAGAAGCGCGTCACCACCGGCTACAAGGTGGCCGATGCGGTGGACGACGGCGCGGCCTTCGCGGTCGCCCAGTCGCTGCGGTCGGAAAAGGGCGTGCTCAACGCCGTCAACAGCCAGCTCAACGTGGCCAAGGGCGCCACCACGGTCTTCAGCAACGCGGCGACCAACGTGTCCGATGGTCTGATGCGTGCCCGCGAGACGCTGACCAAGCTGGCCGACCAGAACCTCAACACCGACATGCGCACGAAGTACAACAACGACTTCACCGCGCTGAAGG
>NZ_JBOZRT010000123.1:0-51409 GCF_050789165.1 Azospirillum sp. | reverse complement strand
GGCGCTGACGACGGCGCAGCTCCGCGGGCTGACCGCCTCCCAGATCCGCGCCCTCGGCACCGCCGACGTCGGGGAGCTGAGCGCCACCCAGGTCGGCGCGCTGACCACCGCGCAGATCGCGTCCCTGGGCACGGTGGGGGCCGGGGCGCTGAGCACCGCCCAGCTCGCGGCGCTGTCCTCCAGCCAGATCCGGGCGCTGTCGTCGGGCGCCGTGTCGGCGCTGGGCACCGCCCAGGTGGGGGCGTTGACCTCGGCGCAGATCGGCGGCCTGACGGCGGCGCAGATGCGTGCCCTGTCCGCCACCGCCGTCGGCCAGTTGAGCGCCACCGGCATCGGCGCGCTGTCGGTCACCCAACTCGGCGCGCTGACGGCGACCGTGGTGTCGGCGCTGTCCGCCACGCAGGTGGCGGCGCTGACCACCGCGCAGGTCCGCGGGTTGAGTGCGGCCCAGATCCGCGGAATGAGCAGCGCCGACATCGCGGAGCTGAGCGCCACTCAGGTCGGCGCGTTGAGCACCGCGCAGGTCGCCGCGTTGTCCACGGCGCAGCTCGGCGCGCTTGACGGCACGCGCGTGGGCGCCCTGTCGACCGCGCAGGTCGCGGCGCTCAGCTCGGCCGTGCTGTCGGGGCTGACGGCGACGCAGGTGGCGGGCCTGACCACCGCGCAGGTCGGCGCGCTGCGCACCACGCAGGTGCGCGGCCTGACCGGCGCCGACATGGCCGAGCTGAGCGCCACCCAGGTCGGCGCGCTGTCGGCCACCCAGCTCGGTGCGCTGACGGCGACCGCGGTGTCGGCGCTGTCCGCCACGCAGGTGGCGGCGCTGACGACGGCGCAGCTCCGCGGACTGACGACCACGCAGATCCGCGGCCTGAACACCGCCGACGTGGCCGAACTGTCCGACACGCAGATCGCCGCGCTGTCGGCCACGCAGCTGGGCGCGCTGTCCGTGACGGCGGTGTCCGGGCTGAACGCCACCCAGGTCGGGACGCTGACGACGGCGCAGATCCGCGGTCTGACCACCGCCCAGATCAGCGCCATGAACACCACGGACATGGCGGAGCTGAGCGCCACTCAGGTCGGTGCGTTGAGCACGGCGCAGCTCGCGGCCGTGAATCCGGTGAACGTCGCCGGGCTGACCACGGCGCAGCTCGCCGTGCTGTCGGCCACCCAGGTGGGTGCCCTGTCGGCGACCGCCATCCGGTGGCTGACGAGCGCCCAGATCGGCGCGCTGGGCACCGCCCAGATCCGTGGCCTGACCGCGTCGCAGATCCGCGGTCTTGGCACCGTCGACGTCGCGGAGCTGAGCGCCACGCAAGTCGGCGCGCTGACGACCGCCCAGGTCAAGGCGCTGACGGCGACCGGCGTCTCCGGCCTGAGCAGCGCGCAGGTGGCGGCGCTCGGCACCGGCCAGCTGGCCGCGTTGACGGCGCAGCAGCTCGCCGGTTTGACGACCGCGCGCCTCACCGAGCTGAGCACGTCCCAGGTCGGGGCGCTGTCCGCCGTCCAGCTCGGCGGGTTGTCGGCGACCGCCCTGTCCGCGCTGACCGCCACCCAGGTGGCGGCGTTGAGCACGGCGCAGATTCGCGGTCTGACCACCGCGCAGATCCGCACGCTTGGCACCTCCGACTTCGCGGAGCTGAGCGCCACCCAGATCGCCGCGTTGAGCGCGGCGCAGGTCGGGGCGCTGTCGGGCACCAACGTCGGCGCCCTCGGCACGGCGCAGGTCGCGCTTCTGAGCGCCACCCAGCTTGGGGCGCTGTCCACCGCCGCCGTCTCCGTGCTGAGCACCGCCCAGCTCAGCGCCCTGACCACCGCGCAGATCGCCGGCTTCAAGGCCGCGCAGATCCCCAGCCTGTCCACGAACGGCATCGCCGCGCTGACCGCGACGCAGGCCAGTTCCTTCTCGCTCGCGCAGGTGCGGGCCATGACCGCCGCGCAGGTCGCCGTCTGGCTCGCGCGCCTGTAGCACCGCGCGCTGCGCCATTAATGATCTCTTGACCAATATTCCACTACCGTTCCGCGGCGGGTAATAGGCCCGCGGCCGACATGCAGAGGTGGTGCGGATGTTCTACGAGTTGGCAGCCTCGTCCTGGGGACCGGAAGAAGTCGAGGCGATGCAGCGGGTCATCGCGTCGGGCCAGTTCACGATGGGTGCCGAGGTCGCGGCCTTCGAGCGCGAGTTCGCCGCCTATTTCGGCATGAAGCACGGCATCATGGTGAACTCCGGCTCCTCGGCCAACCTGGTCGGGGTGGCGGCGCTCGCCTACAAGAAGGACCGGCCGCTGCAGCGCGGTGACGAGGTCATCGTCCCGGCGATCTCCTGGGCCACCACCTACCACCCCCTCCAGCAATACGGGCTGAAGCTGCGCTTCGTCGACGTCGAGCTGGACACGCTCAACATGGACGTCTCGAAGCTGGAGCAGGCGCTGACGCCGAAGACGCGGGCCATCGTGCCGGTGTCGATCCTCGGCAATCCGGCCGGGCTGGACGTCATCCGCGCCTTCGCCGACGCGCACGGCCTGTACGTCCTGGAAGACAACTGCGAATCCATGGACGCCGAGCTGGGCGGGAAGAAGACCGGCACCTTCGGCGACCTGAACACCTTCAGCTTCTTCTTCTCGCACCACATCTCGACGATGGAAGGCGGGATGATCCTGGCCGACGACCTGGAGCTGGCGCACCTCTGCCGCTCCATGCGCGCGCACGGCTGGACCCGCGACCTGCCGCCCGACACGCCGCTGTACGAGCGCCGCTCGTCGGATCATTTCGAGGCGTACCGCTTCATCCTGCCCGGCTACAACGTCCGCCCGCTGGAGCTTGAGGCCGCGGTGGGGCGCCAGCAGCTCAAGAAGCTGCCCGCCATGACCGCGGCGCGCCGGAAGAACCTCAAGCTGTTCCAGGAGCTGTTCGCCGGCGACGAGCGCTTCATCATCCAGCGCGAGAACGGCACGTCCTCGTCCTTCAGCTTCACCATCATCCTCAACCCGGCCCGCAACCCGGACCGCGAGAAGGTCTTCGCCGCGCTGAAGGGCGCTGACATCGGCTTCCGCATCATCACCGGCGGCTGCTTCCTGCGCCACGACGTGCTGAAGCACTACGACTACGACACCGTGGGGCCCATCGAGAACGCGTACCTCGCGCACGACCTGGGCTTCTTCGTCGGCAACCACCCGCACGACCTCACGGCGCAGATCACGCGCCTGCGCGAGGTCCTCGACACCACCTGCCGCTGAGGGGCACCGCCATGACTGCGACGATGAACATCCTGGTCACCGGCGGCGCCGGCTATCTCGGCTCCATCATGGTGCCGGCGCTGCTGGATGCCGGCCACACGGTGACTGTGCTCGACAACTTCATGTTCAAGCAGAACCCGCTGGCGCACGTCTGCGCGCACCCGAACTTCGACGTGGTGCGCGGCGACTGCCGTGACGAGGCGACGCTGGCGCCGCTCATCAAGACCGCCGACGTGGTGATCCCGCTGGCGGCCCTGGTCGGCGCGCCGCTGTGCGACATCGACAAGACCGCGGCTGCCACCACCAACCGCGACGCGGTGCTGACGCTGATCCGCCTGCTGTCGAAGGACCAGCGCCTGATGATGCCGGTCACCAACTCCGGCTACGGCGTCGGCGAGAAGGGCAAGTTCTGCACCGAGGAGACGCCGCTGCGTCCCATCTCGCTGTACGGCCGCACCAAGGTGGAGGCCGAGGCGGCGGTGCTGGAGCGCGGCAATGCCATCTCCTTCCGCCTCGCCACCGTGTTCGGCATGGCGCCGCGCATGCGCATCGACCTGCTGGTCAACGACTTCGTCTACCGTGCCGTGTTCGACCGCGCGGTCATCCTGTTCGAGCCGCACTTCAAGCGGAACTACATCCACATCCGCGACGTGGCGCGCGCCTTCATCCACGGCCTCGACAACTTCGAGACCATGAAGGACCGGCCCTACAACGTCGGCCTGTCGGACGCGAACATCTCCAAGTGGGAGCTGTGCGAGAAGATCCGCGAGCACCTGCCGAAGTTCGTCTTCGTCGAATCGCCGATCGGCGAGGACCCGGACAAGCGCGACTACATCGTCTCCAACGAGCGGATCGAGGGCACCGGCTACAAGCCCGCCTTCTCGCTGGACGACGGCATAGCTGAGCTGATCAAGGGCTATCGGATGATCCGCAACGCCGTGCACGGCAACGTCTAGGACCACGGCCATGACCGACCAGCAGCCTCTCGACCTCCTTCTCATCACCCCCGGCGGCCGCGACGCCATCTACCAGGAGCTGGGCGAGGAGCTGACGGCGGTGGAGCCGCCGCTGTGGGCCGGCCTGATCGCCACCTACTGCCGCCTGAAGGACCACCGCGTCGCCATCATCGACAGCGAGGCGGAGCGCTGGGGGCCGGAGACGGTGGCGAAGCGGGTCGCCGAGCTGAAGCCGCGGCTGGTCGGCATGATCGTCTACGGGCACCAGCCCTCCGCCTCCACCCAGATGATGACCGCGGCCGGCCCGGCCTGCCGCGCCATCAAGGCGGAGGCGCCGGAGGTGCCGGTGATCATCGTCGGCGGCCATGTCGCAGCGCTTCCCGAGCGCACGTTGCGCGAGGAGGCGGTGGACTTCGCCTGCACCGGCGAGGGGCCGGTAACGGTGGAGACGCTGGTTCGCGCGCTGGCCTCCGACGCGCCGGACCTGTCGCAGGTGCCGGGCATCGTCTATTGGGAGGGCGGAGAGGTGCGCCGCACGCTCTCCGCCCCGCTGATCGAGGACCTGGACCACGACCTGCCGGGCTCGTCGTGGGACCTGCTGCCGATGGACCGCTACCGCGCGCATAACTGGCAGTGCTTCGGCGACCTGGGGGCGCGCAAGCCGTACGCGTCGATCTACACGACGCTGGGCTGCCCGTACAAATGCAGCTTCTGCTGCATCAACGCGCCCTTCGGCAAGAACGGCTACCGCTTCCGCAGCCCGGAGGCGGTGCTGAAGGAAATCGACATCCTGATCGAGCAGTACGGGGTGCGCACCTTCAAGATCGTCGACGAGATGTTCGTGCTGAACGAGAAGCACGTCACCGCGATCTGCGAAGGGCTGATCCCGCGCAACGAGAAGCTGGGTGGTGCCCTGAACCTCTGGGCCTACGCCCGCGTCGACACGGTGAAGCCGGCGATGCTGGACATGCTGCGCCGCGCCGGCTTCCGCTGGCTGGCGCTGGGCATCGAGTCCGGCTCCAAGCACGTGCGCGACGGCGCCAAGAAGGCGCTGAAGAGCGAGGACATCGTCGGCATCGTCCGCGCCATCCAGGAAGCCGGCATCAACGTCATCGGCAACTACATCTTCGGCCTGCCCGACGACGACGCGCAGTCGATGCGCGAGACGCTGGACCTCGCCAAGGAACTGAACTGCGAGTTCGCCAACTTCTACTCGGCCATGGCCTACCCCGGCTCGCCGCTCTACAACACCGCGGTGGAGAAGGGCTGGGAGCTGCCGGACGCCTGGAGCGGCTTCTCGCAGCACAGCTACGACTGCAAGCCGCTGGCGACCGAGAAGGCGACGGCGGCCGAGGTGCTGGCGTTCCGCGACGCCGCCTTCAACGAATATTTCACCAATCCGCGGTACCTGAAGATGGTCGACCAGCGCTTCGGCGCCTCGACCAGCGTCCACATCCGGCAGATGACGCGCCATTCGCTGCGCCGCAAGCTGCTGGAACCGGTGGACGCTCCGGCGTAACCCGGGGGAAAGGACCGGCGGTGCAGCCCAAAGAGGCCCTGAGCAACATCGACGTCGCAGTGCTGGCCGGCGGCCTCGGCACCCGCATCCGCGGCGTCCTCGGCGACACGCCCAAGGTGCTCGCCCCCATCGCCGGCCGGGCCTTCCTCGGCCACCTGCTGGATTACCTGGCGCAGTTCGGCACGCAACGCGTGGTGCTGTGCCTGGGCCACCTCGCCGACCGCGTCACCGCGTGGCTGGCGCAGGGCGGCCACAGCCTGGACGTGGTCTGCGAGATCGAGCCGCGGCCGCTCGGCACCGCCGGGGCCATCCGCTTCGTGCGCGACGAGCTGACCACCGACCTGGTCATGGTGATGAACGGCGACACCTTCCTGGACGCCGACCTGCGCGCCTTCGTCGCGTCGCACCGGCTCTCCGGGGCCGAGGCCTCCGTGCTGTGCGTCGAGGTGGACGACGCGTCGCGCTACGGCCGCGTCGACATCGGCGCCGACGGCCGCGTCATCCGCTTCGCCGAGAAGGCGCCGGGCCGCGGCACCGTCAACGCCGGCGTCTACCTGTTCTCGGCCGCCTTCCTCGACCGCCTCGCCGCGTCCGACGCGGTGTCGCTGGAACGCGACGTGCTGGAAACGCTGCCGCCCGGCACGCTGCACGCGGTCGTGGTGCACGGCCGCTTCATCGACATCGGCACCCCCGACAGCTTGGCGCGCGCGCCGGACGTCATCGCGGGAGAGGGCAAATGATCATCAGCCGAACCCCCTTCCGCGTGTCGCTGTTCGGCGGCGGCACCGACTTCCCGCAATGGTACCGCAAGCATGGCGGCGCGGTGATCGGCGGCGCCATCGACAAGTACTGCTACATCAACGTCCGTCCGCTGCCGCCCTTTTTCGAGCACAAGCACCGCATCGTCTATTCCGCCATCGAGCTGGTGAAGGAGATCGGCGAGATCCGCCACCCTTCGGTGCGCGCCGTGCTGAGCGAGATGGGAATCACCGAGGGGCTGGAGATCCACCACGACGGCGACCTGCCGGCGCGCTCGGGCCTGGGGTCCAGCTCGTCGTTCACGGTCGGGCTGCTCAACGCGCTGTACGCCTACCGCGGCCACATGGCGACCAAGCGCGAGCTGGCTGAGACCGCGATCCACATCGAGCAGAACGTGATCGGCGAGAGCGTCGGCTCGCAGGACCAGGTGTGGGCGGCGTACGGCGGGCTGAACCGCATCGACTTCCGCACCGACGGCGGCATCGACGTCAACCCGCTGATCATCACGCCGGAGCGCCGCGCCGAGCTGGAGGACAGCCTGACGCTGTACTTCACCGGGTTCTCGCGCATCGCCTCGGACATCGAGAAGGACAAGATCCAGAACCTCAGCCAGCGCAAGACGCAGCTGCACACGCTGCGCGCCATGGTGGACGAGGCGGCGGCGATCCTGGGCTCCCCCACCCAGCCGCTCGACCAGCTCGGCCAGCTGCTGAACGAGGGCTGGATGCTGAAGCGCGAGCTATCCCCCGCGGTGTCCAACGGCAAGATCGACGAGCTGTACGAGGCGGCGATGTCGGCCGGCGCGCTGGGCGGCAAGCTGCTGGGAGCGGGCGGCGGCGGCTTCCTGCTGGTCTACGCCCCGCCTGCGGCGCAAGCCCGCGTGCGCGAGCGGCTGAAGAACCTGATCGCCGTGAACTTCCGCTTCGACGGCGGGTCGAAGATCGTGGTGTACGAGCCGTAAGGCTGCCTCAAAACCCTCCCCCGCCTCCGGCGGGGGAGGGCTCGATACACCTACTCCGGCCGGGCCTCCGGCGTGATTTCCGGCACCTTTCCCTCGCCGCGCACGAACCCGTTGAACATATCCTCGATCACCTGACGGCCGACGTCGCGGGTGATGAAGACGATCTTCGAACGCCGGTCGTCGGTCGGCCACGCGTCCAGCCGCACCGGCGGGTGGAACATGTGCTGCACGCCGTGCACGACGATGGGCAGCTCGCTCTCCGGCACGTTCAGCATGCCCTTGATGCGCAGCAGGTCGGGGCCGCGCGCCGTGATCAGCGCCTCCATGAAATCGACGAAGCGGTCCCAGGGAATCGGCTGCTCCTCGACCATGCAGAAGGCGCGGATGTGGTCGTCGTGGCGGTTCGCGTCGTGGTGGTGGTCGTGCCCATGATCGTGGTCATGCCCGCAGCCGGGGCCGCAGGCCTCGCCGTGCTCGTGGTCATGGTCGTGATCATGCTCATGCTCATGCTCATGCTCATGGTGATGATGGTGGCCGTGCCCCTCGGCGCGGTAGGCCTCTTCCTTCAGCCAGCGGGCGACGTCCGGGCCCTTGGTGGCGGGGTTGTAGAGGCCGGCGTCGAACAGCTGCGCCGGGTCCACGTCGCCGAACGCCGCGGGGATCACCGGGGCGGCCGGGTTGATCACCGCCAGACGCTTCAGCAGCTCGGCCGTCACCGGCGGGGATGCCGCGTCGGTCTTGGTCAGCACGATGCGGTCGGCGACGGCGGCCTGCTTGACGCTCTCCGGGTTGCGGTCGAGCTGGTCGGAACCGTGCACCGCGTCCACCGTGCTGACGACGCCGTCCAGGCGGAAGCGCGCGGCGAGCAGCGGGTCGCTCATCAGCGTGTGGATGATCGGCGCCGGGTCGGCCAGCCCGGTGGTCTCGACCACCACGCGGTCGTATTCCGGGATCACGCCCTTGACGCGCTTGAGGAACAGGTCGCGCAGCGTGTCCACGAGGTCGCCGCGGATGGTGCAGCACACGCAGCCGCTGTCCATCACCACCATGTTCTCCGACGCCTTGGCGACCAGCAGGTGGTCGAGGCCGACCTCGCCGAACTCGTTGATGACCACGGCGGTGCGCGCCATGCCCGGGTGGTGCAGCAGCTTCTGCAGCAGCGTCGTCTTGCCGCTGCCGAGGAAGCCGGTCAGCACCGAAACGGGGAAACGGGTGGCGGGCGTCATGGCGTCGCTCACGGGGACTTCTCCTGCAAGTCAGGCTTTTGGCAATCGGGACAGGTGCCGCGGACCTCGACGGTCGGGCGGCGGACCTGGAACCCGCGTTCGGAGGCGGCGGTGCGGATGGCGTCGTCGACGCGCGGGTCGTCCAACTCGACCGCATTGCCGCAGGCCTCGCAGACGAGAAACTGGCCGGCGTGCATGGCGCCCGGCTCGGCGCAGCCGATGTAGGCGTTGAGGCTCTCGATGCGGTGCACGAGCCCCTGCTCGACCAGAAACTCCAGGGCGCGGTAGACGGTCAGCGGGGCGGCCGGTTTGCCGTCCCGCTGCGTCAGGTCGTCGAGGATGGCGTAGGCGCCGCGCGGCTGGTGGCTGGACCACACCAGCTCCAGCACCCGGCGCCGCAGGCTGGTCAGCCGGGCGCCGCGCTCGGCGCACAGGGCGTCGGCGCGGGTGAGGGCATCGGCGATGCAGTGGGCGTGGTCGTGCCCGGAAGGTCCGGCGAGGTGCGGCATGACGTTACGATATAACATTCATGCCGGCGGTTGGAAGGTGCGTGGCGCCGGGCCCCCATCCCAGCCTTCCCCCACTTCGCGGGGGAAGGAGATGAAGCCCTCCCCCGCGAAGTGGGGGAGGGTTTGGGTGGGGGCCCGGTGCAGGAACCTATGACCCGATCACCCCACCGCCCGTCTTGGTGATCGCCACCACCGAGGGGCGCGGCGGCGTGCCGGCCTTGAAGTCGGGCCAGCGGGTGGCGGGATCCTCGAAGGTCGAGGTCTTTCCCTTGAAGCCTTCCCACAGGTCCACGCCGTCGGTGGCCGGGTGCTGCACGGCGACGAACAGCGTCTTGTCGTCCGGCGTGAAGCAGGGGCCGCACATTTCGGCGCCCACCGGCACGCGGAAGAACATCTTCGACAGGCCGCGGCGCGGGCCGTCGGTCTCGATCGCCCAGATGCCGTCGGCGGTGCCCGACGCCTTGGCCCAGGCGCCGCCCTGGTCGGTGGCGACCCACAGGCGGCCGTGGTTGTCCGCCGCGAGGTTGTCGGGGCAGGCGAACCAGCCGTTGTCCGTGGTCTCGGCGTGGAACTGGCCGCCCACGGCGGGCGAGCCGCCGCGCACCAGCATCCGCCACTCCGCCTTCGTGGCCGCGTGGTCGCCGCCGATGGCCTCTATCTCGACGATCTGGCCCCACTCGTTGGCGGCGCGCGGGTTGACGGCGTCCACCTGCTCCGGCTTGCGCTTGTCGTTGTTGGTGAGCACGACGTAGACGCGCCCGGTCTTCGGGTTGACCTCGATGTCCTCCGGGCGGTCCATCTTGGTGGCGCCCAGCGCGTCGGACGCGAGGCGGGCGTGCACCAGCACAGTCGCCTGGTCGGGAAAGCCGTTCTCCGCCGTCAGCGGGCCGTGGCCGTGGGCGAGCGGCAGCCAGTCCAACGTGCCGTTGGCGCCGAACTTCGCCACGTACAGCGTGCCCTCGTCGAGCAGGTCCATGTTCGCGGCGCGGTTCTTCGCGTTGAACTTCCTCGATGCCACGAACTTGTAGACGTAGTCGAAGCGCTCGTCGTCGCCGGTGTAGGCGACCACGGTGCCGTCCTTGCCCACCGCCAGCGTGCACGCCTCGTGCTTGAAGCGGCCGAGCGCGGTGCGCTTCTTCGGCGTGGCGTTCGGGTCGTAGGGGTCGATCTCCACCACCCAGCCGAAGCGGTTGGCCTCGTTCGGCTCCTTGTTCACGTCGAAGCGGTCGTGGTGCTGGCCCCAGTTGAAGACGTTGGCCGGGATGCCGTAGCGCTTGAACGCCTTGGCCTGCGGGTGGCCGTCGGCGAGCGTGCCCCAGAAGTAGCTGTTGACGTTCTCCTCGCACGACAGCCAGGTGCCCCACGGCGTCATGCCGCCGGCGCAGTTGTTCAGCATGCCGCGCACCCGCCGGCCGGTCGGGTCGCCGGCGGTCTTCAGCAGCGCGTGGCCGGCGGCCGGACCGCTGATGGCGATCTCCGTCTCGGCGGTGATGCGACGGTTGAACGGCGACGTGGCGTCGTAGGTCCACACCCCCTTGACCTTGCGGATCTCCACCACCGAGCCGCCGTGCGCGGCCATCTCGATGTCGACGAGATCCCTGGTCATCCTGGCGAAGTTGGCCTTGCTCTGCTCGCCGCCGAGGCCGGGGAACATGACCTCCTCGTCGGTGTACTCGTGGTTCACGCAGAGCAGGCCGCGGTCGGCGCTCTTCGATCCGCGCGGCAGCGGCGCGAAGCCGACGAAGTCGTTGTTGTAGCCGAACTGCTGCGCCTGGGCGGCGGCGGTCTGCCTCATCGGGTCGAAGGCCGGCGCGCCGGGCAGGATCGGGTCGCCCCAGCGGATCAGCACGCGGGCGTTGTAGCCCGGCGCCACGTGGTGGGTGGCATCGACGCCGTGCGCGATCTCGGTGAAGGTGAAGGCGGGCTTGTCCTCCGCGGTCGCCATGCTGCTCTGGGCCGCCTCGGCGGGGCGGACGGAGAGCAGCGCCGGGCCGGCCAGGGCGCCGGCCAGCAGGCCGCGCATGACGTCGCGGCGGCCGAAGCGTTCCTCAAGCACGTCCGCCAGCGTCGGGTTGCCGGTCGGATTGCTGCCGATGTCCTCCAGGGCGTCGGCGACCAGGAACTTGCTGCCGCGGGTGTCCATGTGTGCCTCTCCCTCGTTGCTTGGGCGGCACCTTATCGGCGGCGCATGACGCTTTCCTTGCGGACCGGTGACGCCCCGGTTAATTCCCGCGGATCGCCGAGAAGGCGGCCAGCGCGCGCTGGCGCGCCAGCCCGTGGTCGACCACCGGGCGCGGGTAGGTGACGCCCAGCCGCACGCCGGCCGCCGCCAGCACCGGCCCCGGCGCCTGCCACGGCTTGTGGATCCACTCCTCCGGCAGATCGGCCAGTTCGGGCACCCAGTGGCGGACGTAACCGCCGTCGAGGTCGAACTTCTCGCCCTGGGCGACGGGGTTGAAGACGCGGAAGAAGGGGGCGGCGTCGGCGCCGCAGCCGGCGACCCACTGCCAGTTGGCGGGGTTGTTGGCCGGGTCGGCGTCGACCAGCGCCTCGCGGAACCACGCCTCGCCGGCCTGCCAGGGCAGCAGCAGATCCTTCACCAGGAAGGACGCCACCACCATGCGCACCCGGTTGTGCATCCACCCCGTCGCCAGCAGTTGGCGCATGCCGGCATCGACCAGGGGATAGCCGGTGCGGCCGTGCTTCCACGCGGCCAGCAGGTCCGGGTCCTCGCGCCAGGGGAAGGCGGTGAAGCGCCGGTCCAACGGCTTCTCGGCGAGGTCCGGGCACTGCCGCAGCTGGTGCTGGCAGAACTCGCGCCAGCCCAGCTCGCGCAGGAAGGCCTCGATGCCCGGCGCGCGCTCGGGGTGGGCGTCGGCGGCGTGGCGGGCGGCGTGCCAGACCTGCCGCGGGCCGATCTCGCCCCAATGCAGGTGCGGCGACAGCCGCGAGGTGCCGTCCAGGGAGGGGATGTCGCGGTCCGCGGCGTAGCGGGTGACCGGGCCGTCGAGGAAATCGACGAGGCGCTCGCGTGCCGCCGCCTCGCCCGGCGTCCAGCCGTCGTCCACGCCGTCGGCGAGGCTCCAGTCGGCGAGGCGGTCGGAGCGGACGGGGGCGGGCGGGGCGGCCAGCCGCTCCGGTGCGCCCAGCGGGCTGTACGGCTCGGGCAGGGCGCGGCAGGCGCGCCAGAACGGGGTGAAGACGCGGTACGGCTCGCCGGCCTTGGTGCGCACCGCCGCGGGATCGAACAGCAGCGCGGCGTCGTAACCCTCGCCGCGCACGCCGCTGGCCTCCAGTGCGGCGGCGACGCGGCGGTCGGCGTCGTCCTCGGCGGGGTCGGGGCGGCGGTTCCACAGCACGGCGTCCGCGCCGGTCTCGACCGCCAGCTCGGCCAGGACCGCCGATGGCTCGCCACGGCGCAGGACCAGCGGCGATCCCAGCGGGGCGAGGTCGGCGGCGAGCGCCTCCAGGCTGCGGTGCAGCCAGCGGCGGGACGCGGCGCCGGGCAGGGCGTCGTCGAGGACGAACACCGGCACCACCGGGCCGGCCCCGGAGGCGGCGGTGGCGAGGGCGGGGTTGTCGGCGAGGCGCAGGTCGCGGCGGAACCAGACGATGATGGGGCGGCTCATGGGCACCAGGGACAGGATTTTGCTGAACGCTTGTACGTGGGATCCGGCCGGCCGGATCACCGACCGTCAGGAGTCCGGCGAGAGGCGGCTGTGCGGGAAGGCGTGCACCTTGCCGCCGCGGATCAGGTGGACCTGGAACGGCGTGCGCAGCAGGCGCCGCACCGCCGGGTCGAGGACGTTGAGCCCGCCGGCGTAGGCGCCGAAGGCCGGCAGGATCAGCCGGACGCCGTCGCCGGCGAAGCAGCGCTCGCGCACCCGACGGCCGGGCAGCAGAACGGCGGCGGCCGGGTGCAGGTGGCCGGAGACCTCGCCGCGGGCGCCGGGTTCGGCCTCGTGGCGGAAGGTCAGCGGGCCGGTACGGACCTCCGCCGCCACCCGGCCGCCGAGGCCCACCGGCGCCTCGGGGTCGTGGTTGCCGGCGATCCACACCCAGTCCACGGCCGCCACCAGCGCGGCGAGGCGGGCGTGGTCGGCGTCGTGCATGCGCTCGGCCGCGCGGCGGTCGTGGAAGCTGTCGCCCAGGCACAGCACGGTGCGGGGCTTCAGCCGGGCGGTGGCCTCGGCGAGGCGGTCGAGGGTGGCGCGGGTGTCGTAGGGCGGCAGCATCCGCCCGCGCGCCGCGAAGCCGGAGCCCTTCTCCAGGTGCAGGTCGGCAACGGCGAGCAGCCGCTCCTCCGCCCACCACAGGGCGCCGGACGGGTCGGGGACGAGGGGGACGTCGAGGAGGCGGAGCACGCAACACCCTGAGAACCACGACCGTCATCCCCGCGAAGGCGGGGATCCATAATTCCCAAAGCGAACGCCTATGGAACGTATGGATCCCCGCCTTCGCGGGGATGACGGGAGAAACAAACGGGCTTGAAAGGAATTTCGCCGCGTCAGTAGATCAGCTCGTTCTCGCCGCCGCCCTCGGAGATGACGATCTCGCCGCGAGCCGCGAGGTCCTTGGCGAGCTGCACCATGTACATCTGCGCCTCGTCCACGTCGCGCACGCGCACCGGGCCCATCGCCGCCATGTCCTCGCGCAGGATCTTCGCCGCGCGCTCCGACATGTTGGAGAAGAACAGGTCCTTCAGCGTCTCGGAGGCGCCCTTCAGCGCGGTGCCCAGCTTCGTCTTGTCGACGTTGCGCAGCAGCGTCTGCACGCCGGACGGGTCGAGCTTCGACAGGTCCTCGAAGGTGAACATCAGGGCCTTGATCCGCTCGGCGCTGTCGCGGTTGCGCTCCTCCAGGGCGGCCATGAAGCGGTGCTCGGTGGTGCGGTCCAGGCCGTTGAAGATTTCCGCCAGCATCTCGTGGCTGTCGCGCCGGCTGGTGCGGGCGAGGTTGGTCATGAACTCGGTGCGCAGCGTGCGCTCGACGTCGTCCAGGACCTCCTTCTGCACCGCCTCCATGCGCAGCATGCGCATGATGCACTCCATGGCGAAGCTCTCGGGCAGCTGGGTCAGCACGCGGCCGGCGTGTTCGGGGCGGATCTTCGAGAGCACCACCGCCACGGTCTGCGGGTATTCGTTTTTCAGGTAGTTCGACAGCACCTGTTCCGACACGTTGCCCAGCTTGTCCCACATGGTGCGGCCGGCGGGACCACGGATTTCCTCCATGATCATGTCGACCTTGTCCTTGGGCAGCGTCTTCAGCAGCAGCCGCTCGGTGCTGTCGAAGGTGCCGACCAGCGACCCGGTGGCCGACATCTGCTCGGCGAACTCGACGAACAGGCGCTCGATGATGTTGGCGGACACCGTGCCCAGGTTGGCCATGACCTGGGAAAGCTCCTTGATCTCGTCGTCGTCCATCATCGAGAACAGCTTGGAGGCGTGCTCCTCGCCGAGCGACAGCATCAGGATCGCCGCCTTCTCGGGACCGGTCAGCGTGCGGTAGTCTTCACGAACCTTGAGGGCCATGGCCAGGTCTTCTGTGTCTTGGAATCGCGCGCATTATGCCCGAATCCGCGCGGGACGCGCACGAATAACTTTGCGACTTCACAGCAGCAGGCCCCCCTGCGCACCATCGCCGGAGTCCAGTTCCGGCATCGCCTCGGCGACCAGCTCGGCCGCCGCCGCCTCCAGCAGTTCGTCGGTGGCGGAGCCGTCGACGCGCTCCCGGCCGATCTCCAGGATGGCGGGGACGGCGAGGGGGGAGATGCGGTCGAGGTCCTTGTGGGTGATCCTTCCCTCGACGCGGGCCAGGAAGTCGGACAGCCGGCGCACGTCGGTCAGCCCGCCGGCCGCGTCGGCGCGGGTGGCGCGCAGCAGGACGTGGCCGGGGTCGTGCTTGCGCAGCACGTCGTAGATCAGGTCGGAGCTGAAGGTCACCTGCCGCCCGGTCTTCTCCTGCCCTGGGTGGCGGCGGTCGATGACGCCGGTGATCAGCGCCACGTTGCGGAACGTCCGCCGGAGCATGGAGGACTCGTCCATCCACGCCTCCAGGTCGTCGCCCAGCATGTCGCGGTCGAACAGCGCCTGCATGTCCCCATTGGAGCTTGATGGCGTGCGCAGGCTCCACACCGCCAGGATATAGTCGGTGGCGACGAAGCCGAGGGGGCCGTAGCCCATGCGCTCCATCCGCCGGGTCAGCAGCATGCCCAGCGTCTGGTGCGCGTTGCGCCCCTCGAAGGCGTAGGCGACCAGGAAGCGCTTGCCGCCGCGCGGGAAGGTCTCGACCAGCAGCCCGTCGCGGCTCGGCAGCACCGAACGCCAGCGCTGCAGGCGCAGCCATTCCTGCACGGCGTCGGGCAGGGCGCCCCAGGCCGCGGGATCGGACAGCATGCCGCGCACCCGCTCGGCCAGTTGCGTGGTCAGCGGCAGCCGGCCGCCGGCGTAGGCGGGCACCTTCGGGTCGCCGGTGCCCCCCCGGGCGCACTGCACCTCCAGCTCCCGGACGCCGAGGAACTTCAACAGCTGGCCGGCGAACAGGAAGGTGTCGCCGGGGGTGAGGCCCTGGACGAAATACTCCTCCACTTCACCTAGTACTGGGCCCAGCCCCGGGCCACGCGACAGGCGGACGCGCAGCATCGCCTCCTGCGTGATGGTGCCGACGTTGAGGCGGTACTGGCGCGCCACCGGCAGCCCGGCCACCGCCAGCCGCCCGTCCTCGCGCCTTTTGAGCCGGTGGAACCGCTCGTACGAGCCCAGCGCGTAGCCGCCGGTCGCCACGAAGTCCACCACGTCGTCGAACTGGTCGCGGTCGAGGCCGGCGTACGGCGCGGCCGTCACCACCTCGTCGTACAGCTCGTCGGGGTGGAACGGCGCGGCGCAGGCCATGCCCAGCACGTGCTGCGCCAGAACGTCCAGCCCGCCGGGGCGTTCCCGCTCGCCGTCCAGCGTGTGGGCGCGGACGGCGTCGATGGCGGCGCGGCACTCCAGCACCTCGAACCGATTGGCGGGGACCAGCAGGGCGCGGCTCGGCTCGTCCAGGCGGTGGTTGGCGCGTCCGATGCGCTGCACCAGCCGGCTGGCGCCCTTCGGCGCGCCGATCTGCACCACGAGGTCCACCGCGGCCCAGTCGATGCCGACGTCCAGCGAGGATGTGGCGACCACCGCCCGCAGCTTCCCCGCCGCCATGGCCGCTTCGACCTTGCGCCGCTGCTCGGCCGCCAGCGAGCCATGGTGCAGCGCGATCGGCAGGTTCTCGTCGTTGAGGCGCCACAGCTCCTGGAAGACGATCTCCGCCTGGGCGCGGGTGTTGACGAAGACCAGCGTGGTGCGGTGGCCGCGGATGCGCGCGTGCACCTCCTTCAGCGCGTGCGTCGCCATGTGGCCGGCCCAGGGGAGCCGCTCCTTCGTGACGAGGATCTCCACGTCCGCCGCGGCGCCGGCCCGGCCCTGGATCAGCCGGACGTCCCCGCCGTCGGCGCGGCCGGTCTTCGACAGCCACGCCAGCAGCCGGTCGGGCTCCGCCACCGTCGCCGACAGCCCGACCCGGCGGCAGCCCGGCGCCAGCCGGGTCAGCCGCGCCAGCCCAAGGGCGAGCAGGTCACCGCGCTTGGTCCCGGCCAGCGCGTGCAGTTCATCGACGATGACGCAGCGCAGCCCTTTGAAGATGCTGCCGGCGTCGGCGTAGGAGAGCAGCAGCGCCAGACTCTCCGGCGTCGTCATCAGGACCTGCGGCGGGTGGGCGCGCTGGCGCCGCCGCTTGGCCTCCGGGGTGTCGCCGGTGCGGGTCTCGGTGCGGATGGGCAGCCGCATCTCCGCCACCGGCTCCTCCAGGTTGCGCTGCACGTCCACCGCCAGCGCCTTCAGTGGCGAGATGTAGAGGGTGTGCAGCCCCTCGCGGGGGCGTTCGGACAGCTCGATCAGCGACGGCAGGAACCCCGCCAGCGTCTTGCCGCCACCGGTCGGCGCGATCAGCAGCGCGGACTCGCCGGCGTTCGCGGCCTCGACCATGGCGAGCTGGTGCGCGTGCGGGTCCCACCCGCGCGAGCGGAACCACCCCGCGACGTTGGGCGGGATGAGCGCGGTCACGAGAGCCTCTCGCGCTCTCCGGCCAGGACCGCCGACTCCTGGATCCCGGCCCGATGGAACAGTTTGAAACACCGTGAAACACTGTGCGGAGGGTGTTCCGTTCGCACTCCTGAGCCTCGGTCGCGGTTAGCGCACACCGAGGCAGATTCGCACATCATAGGAATATTGTCAATGCGAAGGCTATCCGCGCTTCGCCTGACCCAGCGTGCGCTTGCACTGCGCCACGGTGAGGCGGCTGGAGTCCAGCATGCGCCAGGAGGCGGTCATGCAGACGTCGGTCTCCACCAACCGGGTCTTCAGCCGGAGGGTGCTCGCCAGCATGGACCGGAGCCGCTCGTCGTCGTCGGCGTTCATGCCGCCTCCAAAGGTTTCGAGGCGATACCTTATACCCGTTCCGTCATTCGAGTAAGCGGCAAATTCGGGGGTGCCGTAGGGGTCGCGCGGCGCCGTCCGCTCCCCTTTGCATTGTCCGGCCTCCCGGCGGTATCGTACGCGCAGGGAGCAGGGGGAGGCGCGCCATGGGTGCCGCGGGGAGCCGGATCGGATTGGCGCTGTCCGTGATGCTGGCGGCGGCGCCGGCGCTGGGCGGCGAGTACGTGATCGAGCAGCGCGACAAGGCCTTCCATCCCGTGTCCATCGCGATCCGGCCGGGCGACGCGATCGCCTTCACCAACGCCGACCCGTTCGTCCACAACATGTTCTCGGCCACGCCCGGCGCCGAGTTCAACCTGGGCGCCCAGAACCCCGGCGAGCGCAAGGCGGTGGTCCTGCGCAAGCCCGGCACGGTGGATGTGGAATGCCAGATCCATCCCAAGATGCGCCTGACCGTCGTGGTCAAGTGAACGCGCTCGGCCGCTGGCCCGCGACGTGGCTGGGCGACACGCCGATCCGCTGGAAGCTGACGCTCGGCTTCGTGGCGGTGCTGGCGCTGGCGGCGCTGGGCAGCGCGGTCGGGCTCGCCACCGTCGACTCCATTGGCCGGCTGGCGGTCGAGCTGTACGACAAGCCGCTCCAGGCCATCGACTTCGCCCGCGTCGCGCAGTCCGACCTGCGCGAGATGGTGACGGCGCAGCGCATGCTCGCTCACCCGGAGCCGGACACGGTGGAGCGGGCGAAGGAGAGCTACACCCGCTCCCGCGCGCTGCTGGAGGAGGATCTGGACGTGGCGCAGCGCCGGGCGGCCAGCGCCGGCATGCGCGCGCAGCTCGACCGCGTGGCGGCGCTGCTGGCGCAGTGGGACGCGGCGCGGGGGGTGGGGGCCGGCAGCCTGCACCCGCTGGGCGACGAGATGCAGGACACTCTGGACATCGCGGTGGAGACGGCGAAGGCCGACGGCTTCCTGTTCGTCGAGGACGTGCGGCGGCAGACCGCGGCGGGGCTGTGGCTGACGCTGGCGGCCGGGCTGGCCGTGCTGTTCACCGGAGCGGCGGTGGCGCTGGTGCTGTCGCGCGACATCGTCCGGCCGCTGAAGGCGGCGGTGACCACCGCCGAGACCATCGCGGGCGGACACCTCGACGACCCGCTGGTCAGCGGGCGGCGCGACGAGGCCGGCAAGCTGCTGCGCGCCATGGAGGCCATGCGGATCCAGCTGCGCGCCCGCGTCGAGGCCGACCGCCGGCTGGTCGAGCTGGAGCGCGAGCGGCGCGTCAACCTCGGCCGCTACCTGCCGGCGCAGATCGCCGGGCAGCTGGCGGAGCACGGCACCGCCATCCTCAGCGCCGGGCGGCGGCAGGAGGTGGCGGTGCTGTTCACCGACGTGCGCGGCTTCACGACGCTGGCCGAGAGCCTGGACCCGGCGTCGCTCTGGCAGTTCCTCACCGAGTTCCGGCGCCGGGTGGCGGTCGCCGCCGACGCGCACGGCGGCGTCATCGACAAGTTCATCGGCGACGCCGCCATGGTGGTGTTCGGCGTGCCGGAGCCGCGGCAGGACGCCGCGCGCGACGCGCTGGACTGCGCCCGCGCCCTGCTGCGCGAGGTCGCCGACTGGAACGGGGACCGCGAGGAGCCAGTGCGCATCGGCATCGGCGTGCACTGGGGGCCGGTGTTCTGCGGCGCGGTCGGCGACGGCGGGCGGCTGGAGTACACCGTGGTCGGCGACACGGTGAACGTCGCCGCCCGATTGCAGGACGAGACGAAGGCCGCCGGCGTCCCGCTGGTCGCCTCGCACACCGCGCTGGCGGCGGCGGGCGAGGAACCGGAGGCGGGCGGTTGGCGGGCGCTGCCGGCCAAGCCGCTGCGCGGGCGCGACGGCGTCGTCGCGCTGTACGGGTGGAGCCTGGAGGGCGCGGTTACGCGTTCTTGAGCTGGTCGCGGGTCAGCCAGAACACCTCGCCGAAGCTCTCCGCCGTCTCCAGCCACAGGAAGTCGAGGTCGGGGTACTCCGCCTCCAGGATCTCGCGGCCGGTGCCGAACTCGCAGAGCAGGCCGCCCTCGGGGGTGAGGTGCTTCGGCGCCTCCTTGAGGATGCGGCGCACGATGTCCAGCCCGTCGGGGCCGCCGGCCAGCGCCAGTTGGGGCTCGGTGCGGAACTCCGCCGGCAGCGCCGCCATGGCGTCGGCGTCGACGTAGGGCGGGTTGGTGATGATCACGTCGTACTTGCGATTCTTGAGCGGGCCGAACAGGTCGCCCTGGTGCAGGTGCACGCGGTCGCCCACGCCGTGGTCGGCGACGTTCCGCCTGGCGACCTCCAGGGCGTCGGGGGAGAGGTCCACCGCGTCCACCTCGGCCTCCGGGAACACCGTCGACGCCAGGATTGCCAGACAACCGGAGCCGGTGCACAGGTCGAGCACGCGGGTCACCGCCGTCGGGTCCTCGACCAGCGTCAGGTCGTCGCCCTCGCCCTCGCCGCTGAACAGGTCGGAGAACAGCAGCTCGCCGATGTAGGAGCGCGGCACGATCACCCGCTCGTCCACGTAGAACGGCACGCCCTGGATGTAGGCCTTGTTCAGCAGGTAGGGGGCGGGCTTGCGCGTCGACACGCGGGCGTGCAGCAGCTCGGCCAGCTTCTGGCGCTCCGGCGTGGTCAGGCGGGCGTCGTAATAGGGCTCCAGCTGGTCGATGGGCAGGCGCAGGCCCTCCAGCACCATGAACACCGCCTCGTCGAACGCCGTCGTGGTGCCGTGGCCGAAGGACACCCCGGCCTCGGTGAAGCGGCTGACGCCGTAGCGGATGAAGTCGCGGACCGTCTTCAGTTCCGTGGCGGCCTGGGCGGCGGTGGGTTCGGTCACGAGGGTGTCCTTTCGAAAAGCGGGTCCCGCTGTTTAGCAAAAGAGCGGGGACGCCACCATATCCCCAAACAGGAGGTGGGCATGGCGCTGGTGCTGGGGGGCGGCAATCCGTTGCGGCGCGTGCCGGTGGCGTACGTCAACCGTGGCATCATCATGGTCTGCGTGCTGGCGTTCGTGTCCGGCATCCGGCCGGAGCCCTTCGCCTTCGTGCCCGCCTACTTCTACGGCACCGTCGACGTCGCCGGGCCGCTGCCCACCTGGGACGTCTGGCGCGGGCTGGTGGGGCACGTGCTGGTGCATGGCGACTGGGTGCACCTCGCCACCAACATGGTCGCGCTGTGGGTGTTCGGCGACAACGTCGAGGACGCGCTGGGCCACCTGCGCTACCTGGCGTTCTTCCTGCTGTGCGCGGCGGCCGGGGCGCTGACCGAGGGGGCGCTGACCGCCGAGCCGATGCGGCCGCTGGTCGGGGCGAGCGGGGCGATCTCCGGCGTCATGGGGGCGTACCTGCTGCTGCACCCGCACGCCAAGATCCTGGTGCTGGTGCTGTTCCGCTTCCCGGTGCTGCTGCCGGCCGGCGTGGTGGTGGCCGGCGACATCGCCGCCAACATCACCATGGCCCTGATGCCGGAGGCGGCGCCGGGCGACACCGCGTGGGGCGCGCACCTGGGCGGCTTCGCGGCGGGGATGCTGCTGCTGGTGCCGTTCAAGCGGGCGGACGTGCCGCTGTTCCTGCCGGCCAGCGCCTATCCGCCGGTGCCGTTCCCGCGGCTGCAGACGATCCTGCCCGACTTCTTCCCGCCCCCCGACCCGACCGGACGGCGCGGCGGCGCGCGGGAGCGGCTGGTGGTGGCGGGCAAGGCGACGGCGTATGTCGGGCTGATCGCGGTCCTGTTCCTGACGCTGTAAGCGTGGCGTCGGGGGCAACCCGGTACACGGATTTCACGGATTGAGGCACGGATTTCACGGATTTTCTTTTGTCCTTGCGGCGCCTTCACTGTTCCGTCCGCGATTGCTGCACACGAATAAAAAAAGATCCATGTAATCCGTGCCTCAATCCGTGAAATCCGTGTGGATTGTTGCCCTCCAATGCGGATCGTCCCTGGTGGCCTTGCCTTTCTCGTGATCCCCGGCGACACTCCCGTCCCCTGAATACCCTTTTGGAGCGGAAGACCATGGCGGAACCGGTGCTCGGCGTGATCGGCGGCAGCGGCGTCTACGACATCGACGGGCTGGAGAACAAGCGCTGGGTCAAGGTGGAGACCCCGTTCGGCGACCCGTCGGACGAGCTGCTGACCGGCGAGCTGGACGGGCAGCGGCTGGTCTTCCTGCCGCGCCACGGCCGCGGCCACCGCATCCCGCCGTCGGAGCTGAACTTCCGCGCCAACATCGACGCGCTGAAGCGCCTGGGCGTCACCGAGATCGTCTCGGTCTCCGCCGTCGGCTCGCTGAAGGAGCACCTGCCGCCGGGCACCTTCGTGCTGGTCGACCAGTTTATCGACCGCACCTTCGCCCGCACCAAGAGCTTCTTCGGCACCGGGCTGGTGGCGCACGTGGCGCTGGGCCACCCGGTGTGCGCGCGCGTGGGCGACGCGCTGGAGGCGGCGGTGAAGGAGCTGGACATCAAGTACCAGCGCGGCGGCACCTACATGGTCATGGAGGGCCCGCAGTTCTCCACCCAGGCCGAGTCCGAGCTGTACCGCAGCTGGGGCTGCGAGGTCATCGGCATGACCAACATGCCGGAGGCCAAGCTCGCCCGCGAGGCGGAGATGTGCTACGCGACCGTCGCCATGGTCACCGACTACGACTGCTGGCACCCCGACCACGACGACGTGACGGTGGACGCCGTCATCAAGGTGGTGGTCGCCAACGCCGACAAGGCGCGCGCGCTGGTCAAGCAGGTGGCGCCGAAGCTGCGGCACCGCGACCATGTCTGCGACCAGGGCTGCCACACCGCGCTCGACCACGCCATCATGACCGCGCCCGACAAGCGCGACCCGGAGATGATCCGGAAGCTGGACGCCGTCGCCGGGCGGGTCCTTGGATCATCCAAGTAGAAGCTGCGCATTGGTGGTAGGTTTTGTTGCAGTGCGGTAATATTGATTGACCGTCGCGGAAATCTTGTGTCAGGGTCCGGACCTTCCAACCCAGACCTTGTCCATAACGTTTCGCGTGACCGTCATGACCAAGTCTGCGGCTCGCCGCCGCCACGCCACATGTTGCCATTGCGGAGAACCCGTCCTGCGCGGCCAAGCGCACTGGGCGGGCGACCCGCAGGACCGCACCTGGCACTACCACTGCGCCGAGTCCGCCGACCTCGTCCAGCCCTACCGGGCGTGGATCGACAGCATGCGCAGCCGGGAAGCGTAGGGGGGCAGCAACGAAAAAGGGCGCCCGGCCTTGTGGCGGGCGCCCTTTTTCGTTGCTGCGGAGGCTCAGTGCCGGGTGCGCGCCGGCGTGACGTAGACGCCGTCCCAATCGACGCCGAACAGCGCGTCGTCGCCGGCCTCCTCGACCAGCTCGTCGTACTCGCTGGGGTCGATCAGGCCGAAGATCGAGGCGGTGCCCGAGGCGTCCAGGTCGCAGGTCACGACGCGGCCGGCCACTTCCAGCGAGGTGAAGAACACCTCCGGCAGCTCCATGGCATCCAGCTCGGCGGCGACCTTGCACTCGATCTGGTGGGCGACCACCGCGGCGAGACCGCTGTGCAGCTTGGCGGCCTGCGCGGCCCAGACGATCTTCTGCACCCGCGACGCCGGCCGGGTGTCGCCGCCGTCAGCCATGTCGGGGTTGGCGGCCATGGTGATCATGCGGGAAACCAGGCTGGACGGGCTCGTACGCATCGGGGACCTCCGTGATAGGCATCCCGACAGTCAGCCCTAGCCGGTTAATGGGGTCTTAAGACGAGTGGGTGCAGAGGGCTTACCCCCTATGGATTATGACATAGGAGCTTAAGCTAGGGCGGCATAGGCCCCGGCGACCAGCGCCGCGACCCGCGCGTTGTGGCGGATCAGCGCGATGTTGGCGTCCAGGCTGCGCCCTTCGGTCAGTTCCTTCAGGCGGGCGAGCAGGAACGGCGTCACCGCCTTGCCGGCGATTCCCCGCGACTCGGCGTCGTGCAGCGCCTGGGCGATCACCGCCTCCATGGCGCCGGCGTCCAGCGCGTCGGCCTCCGGGATCGGGTTGGCGAGCACGACGCCGCCGTCGAGGCCGAGCCGCCACTTGGCGTGCAGGATGCGGGCGACCTCCACCGGCGTGTCGCAGCGGCGCAGCACCGGCAGGCCGCTGGTGCGGGCGTAGAAGGCCGGAAAGTCCCCGGTGCCGTAGCCGAGCACCGGCACGCCGCGGGTCTCCAGGTATTCCAGCGTCTTGGGCAGGTCGAGCACCGACTTGGCGCCGGCGCACACCACGCAGACGCTGGTCCTCGCCAGCTCGTCCAGGTCGGCGGAGATGTCGAAGCTGGTCTCGGCGCCGCGGTGCACGCCGCCGATGCCGCCGGTGGCGAACACGGCGATGCCCGCCAGCGCCGCGGCGATCATGGTGGCGGCCACCGTGGTGGCGCCGTCGGCCCCGGTGGCGAGCGCCACGGGCAGGTCGCGGCGGCTGAGCTTCCACACGTCGGTGCCGGTGGCCAGGCGTTCCAGGTCGTCGTCGGACAGGCCGACGCGGATGCGGCCGTCCAGCACGGCGATGGTGGCGGGGACCGCCCCCTCCGCGCGGATGATCGCCTCCAGCGCGCGGCCGGTCTCGGCGTTCTGCGGGTAGGGCATGCCGTGCGCGATGACCGTGGATTCCAGCGCGACGACCGCACGGCCTTCATGCAGCGCGTCGGCGACTTCGGGGGTGGGGGCGAGGAACTCGTGCATGGGGTGAGGATGCGCGCGGGCGGGGATGACGGCAACAGAAACGCAGGGGATGGAGAATGCGTTCGGAGAGACTATATTCCTCCAATGGCTTCGCTGCATCCCGAACGCTGGGTCCGCGTCTGCCCCGAGGGGCTGTACGTCGTGCCCGGCGACGTCTTCATCGATCCCGTCCGGCCGGTCGAGCGCGCGATCATCACGCACGGCCATTCCGACCACGCCCGGCCGGGGCACCGGCGGGTGCTCGCCACGCCGGGGACGCTCGCCATCATGCGCCAGAGGCTCGGCGACGGGGCGGGGGAGGCGCAGCAGGCGCTGGAGTACGGCGAGACGATCCGGCTGGGCGACGTCACGGTGCGGCTGGTGCCCGCCGGCCACGTGCTGGGCAGCGCGCAAGTGGTGGTGGAGCACGGCGGGGCGCGCATCGTGGTGTCCGGCGACTACAAGCGCACGTACGACCGTACGTGCCCGCCGTTCGAGCCGGTGCCCTGCGACGTCTTCGTCACCGAGGCGACCTTCGGCCTGCCGGTGTTCCGGCATCCGCCGGACCTGGGCGAGGTCGGCAAGCTGCTGCATTCGCTGGAGGTTTTCCCGGAGCGCTCGCACGTCGTGGGGGTGTACGCGCTGGGCAAGTGCCAGCGCGTCATCACGCTGCTGCGCGCTTGCGGTTACGACCGGCCGCTGTACCTGCACGGCGCGCTGCAGCCGATCTGCGACCTGTACCGCGGCTTCGGCGTGGAGCTGGGCGAGCTGCGCCCGGCCACGGTGGCGGCGAAGGAGGAGCTGAAGGGAGCGCTGGTGCTGGGACCGCCCGGGGCGGTCGCCGACCGCTGGGCGCGGCGGCTGAGCGACCCGGTGGTGGCGATGGCGTCCGGCTGGATGCGGGTGCGGCAGCGGGCGCGGCAGCGCGGGGTGGAACTGCCGCTGGTGATCTCCGACCACGCCGACTGGGACGAGCTGACCCGCACCCTGGACGAGGTCGGCGCGCCCGAGGTGTGGGTGACGCACGGCCGCGAGGAGGCGCTGGTGCACCACGCCCGGAGCCGCGGCATCCGCGCCCGCGCCCTGGCGCTGGTGGGATTCGAGGAGGACGAGGCGTGAACCGCTTCGCCGCGCTGATCGACTCCCTGGTCTTCATGCCGTCGCGCAACGGCAAGATGCGCCTGCTCGCCGACTACTTCGCCCACACGCCGGACCCCGACCGCGGCTGGGCGCTGGCGGCGCTGACCGGCACGTTGGTGTTCCACGAGGCCAAGCCCGCCGCCATCCGCCAGCTCGTCCTGAGCCGGGTGGACCCGGACCTGTTCGCGTGGTCGTACGACTACGTCGGCGACCTCGCCGAGACGGCGGCGCTGATCTGGCCGGAGCGGCACCCGCAGGCCAACAGCCTGCCGCCCAGCCTGTCCGAGGTGGTGGAGGCCCTGCACGCCGCCAAGCGGGCCGAGGTGATGGGGCTGATCGAGGGGTGGATGGACACGCTCGACGGCTCGGGGCGCTTCGCGCTGCTGAAGCTGATCACCGGCTCCCTGCGCATCGGTGTGTCGGCGCGGCTGGCGAAGACGGCGCTGGCCGAGTGGGGAAAGCTGAACGTCGACGACATCGAGGAGTGCTGGCACGGGCTGACGCCACCCTACGAGGCGCTGTTCGCCTGGCTGGAGGGGCGGGCGGAGCGGCCGGCCGAAGGGCTCGGCGCCGGGTTCCGGCCGCTGATGCTGGCGCACCCGCTGGAGGAGGAGGACATGGCCGGGCTGGACGCCGCGGCATACTGCGCCGAGTGGAAGTGGGACGGCATCCGCGTGCAGCTGGTGGCGCGCGGCAGCGAGCGGCGCATCTACAGCCGCACCGGCGACGAGCTGTCCGGCGCCTTCCCGGACCTCGCCGACCACATGAGCTTCGACGCGGTGCTGGACGGCGAGCTGCTGGTGGTGCGCGACGGCGTGGTGGCGCCGTTCAACGACCTGCAGCAGCGCCTGAACCGCAAGCAGGTCACGGCGAAGATGCTGCAGGAGTTCCCGGCCTTCGTGCGGCTGTACGACATGCTGTTCGATGGGGCGGAGGACGTGCGCGCCCTGGGCTTTCTGGAACGGCGGGCGCGGCTGGAGCGCTGGCACGCGGAGGTGCGGCCGCGCCGCATGGACCTGTCGCCGCTGGTGCCCTTCGCCGGCTGGGACGCGCTGAAGGCCCTGCGCGAGGGGGCGCGGGAGGCCGGCATCGAGGGGCTGATGCTGAAGCGCTGCGACAGCCCCTACACAGCCGGGCGCCCCAGGGGGCCGTGGTTCAAGTGGAAGCGCGGCGCGCTGACGCTGGACACCGTGCTGATGTACGCCCAGCGCGGGCACGGCAAGCGCTCGTCCTACTATTCCGACTTCACCTTCGGGGCGTGGCGCGGCGACGAGCTGGTGCCGGTCGGCAAGGCGTATTTCGGCTTCACCGACGCCGAGCTGGTCGAGCTGGACCGCTGGGTGCGCAACCACACCACCAAGCGCTACGGCCCGGTGCGGGAGGTGGCGCCGGGGCTGGTGCTGGAGGTGGCGTTCGACAGCGTACACCGCTCCGGCCGGCACAAGAGCGGGCTGGCCATGCGCTTCCCGCGCGTCCACCGCATCCGCTGGGACAAGCCGGCGCACGAGGCCGACCGGCTGGAAACGCTGGAACGGATGGTGGTGGAGTAGGGGGCCCTTGCCTCCGCCATCGCCGCGGGTCGCCGCCGGTCCGGCCTCGCTCAGCCCGCGTTCCGCAGGACGTCGAGGAGGATGTTGACGTCCTTGGAGTTGTCCCAGACTGGTATGGCGGGATCTCCAAACGCCTTCACCTCTTCCCGCGCGCAAAGCAGGCTCAGAATCGATTGATCATGCCGGTGATCAACGAAGTTATAGAAATTTTCTTCGCCGCATGCATTCGGGAAGTCGGTGACAGCCCTTGGATCCGTGCAGTGTCTGGCCCATTTCTTCACGAATGAGATCGATGCCTGGTTCTTGTGCCAGAAGGACCAGGTCGCCTGTATTTGGCGGCGAGACCAGTACTTTTCTTCATCGCATCCCGTCAGCACAAAGCAATCCCGCTTTGTCCAGTTCATGTTCATGGAGTCGATGAGGACTCCGGGAAGCATGCCATTGTTGTGTCTCTGCGCCCAAGCAAAACCGGGGAGAAGGGATTGCCTTATCTGGTAGCTGTATCCGGGGCGCCCGGCGTCGTGGTAGAAGACCATGTCGTCGTCGCGAGCACACAGCAATGTCAGCAATATGATGTAGGGTTTCCAGGCCCAATAGCCGCCGCCGCGCGGTTGGGAGAGTATCGATTCGAATCTTCCGTAGAATTTGGTTGCCTGGAGAGCGGCCGCATCCCAGACCGCAATCGCCGACGCCCCGCCAATGTCCGCCGCGCTGGCGTTCAGCTGCAGGCGCGATGTTTCTTCGTCGGACTTGTTCGTATAGTTCACAAAATAAAGGTGCCGGCCGGAGGGCTTTGCCGCTCCATGGTATCTTATAACGCTGCGTGCCACGTCCATGTCGTGTTCAAGAAGGTCGGCGATGCCATGTCTGTGTTTTTCCAGGGCATCGTCAAACCAGCCTGACAGTTCATTGTATCTCCGGAGAGCCCTGGAGAATCCCTGGCACAAGGCCGGATTCATCGGCGCTATCTTCAGGGCGAGATTGTAGGCTGCGATCCCGTCCCTGCCATATCCCTTTTCCAGGCGCATCTCGGACAGTTCGATCGCATATTGCGGATTGGTGGAAGCAATCACGGCCTGCGTATAGAATTTATCGCTGCGGGCGATGTCGCCTTTTCTCCAATAGGCGCGCGCCAGCTTGGCCAGGAAGGACGCGTTTGCCACTCCGTTCGCGACAAGGCCCTCGATCTGGTCTTCCGGGATGAAGTCATGTCCCAGCAGTTTTGAAAGATCGAACAGGACGCCGGCCCGGTGCAGGACGGTGTCCGTATCCTCCTTCCGGATTTCGAAGGCCCACGCGCCCGCCTGCGCGTACAGCAGGGCCAGGCGGCGGTCGCCGCTCGCCGCGTACGCCCTGGCCCGCCCGACGCAAACGTCGAACGCGCGTGCGGAGACGACGCAGGCGCGGCGCAACGCCACGGCTGCGGCCGCGGCGTTCTGCCGATGAAAGAAGAACACGCCGAGATCGCAATACGCCTCGACGTCCGACGGGTCGAGCCGGAGGTCCTCCAGCAACCAGGCCCCGTCCTCAGTCGTGTCCAGCGTGCGTTTCATCGATGTGCTCGTGCGTGAAGCGGGCGGGAATCGGGCGGCAGGAATACGTCACATGGCGGACCGCGCCGCCGGGTTGATCAGCGCCCGTGCCACCGTGCCCTTGCCGAGCAGGCCGTTGCAGGCCTCCTCCAGCCGGGCGCGGAGCGCGGTGCCGTTGGTGACGACGCCGCGGACGATCCAGCCCTTCTCCACGCCTTCATAGACCACCGCGGTCACCGTGTCCTGCAGGTGCGGGGTCTTGCCCTGGATCTCCGGCATGCGGCCGGGCTCGGCGATCTCCAGCGTCACCTCGTAGGTGGCGTAGCGCTCGACCTGGCCGTTGGCGATGACCGGGACCATCACCTGACGGACGCGGACGGTGTTCTGCGGGGCGGCCGGCGGGCCCTCCTTGGCGAAGGCGGGGGCGATGGCGGCGGCCAGCAGGGCGAGGGCGGCGAGAAAATGGCGGCGAAGCACGGTCGGCCGGGCCTAGTTCAGCGACGACTGGCGGCCGACCGGCATGATGAGGACGCGGGCGATCGACGCCTTGCCGATCAGTTTCTGCCCGGCCTCGTCCAGGCGCGCGCGCAGCGCCGTGGCGTTGGCGATGTTGCCGCGGACGATCCAGCCCTGCTCGATGGCGCCGTAGACGACGGTGAGCACGGCGTCCTGCAGGCGGGTGATCTTGGCCTGGGCGTCCGGCAGCTTGGAGGAATCCGCCAGTTCCATGGTCACGTCGTACAGCGCGTAGCGCTCGATCTGGCCGCGGTTGACCACCGGGACCATCAGCGCCTTGATCTTGATCGACGGCGGCAGGCCGGGGTTCTTGCTTTCCGCATGGGCCGCGGGACTCGCGATCAAAGCGGCGAGGACGGCGAGGGCGGCGGCGGTCGGGCGCATGATCTGGGGTGTTCCTGACGAGACCGCCCCACCATACGCCCGGCCGCGCCGCCCGGCAATGCCGGTCCGCGCCGGTGCGGACCGGCGCCCTTATGCGGCCTTGCTGACGTCCAGCGCCTTCTTGTTCACGTCGTTGATCGCCAGCATGTTGAGGCGCTTGTCGGTCTCCTTCTCCTCGTTCAGCGTCTGCTCCAGCAGCTTGGCGACGCGGTCGAGGCCGCAGCCCTGCGCGTAGGCGTGCAGCGTGCCGTAGCTGGCGATCTCGTAGTGCTCCACCTTCTGGGCGGCGGCGATCAGCGCGGCGTCGGTGACCTCGGGCGCCATGCCCATCTCCAGGATCTCCTGCGCTTCCTCGATCAGGCCCTTCATCGCCTCGCACGGCTTGCCGCGGGTGCGGGCGTCCATCTCCTCGAAGCACTGCTCCAGGCGCTCGATCTGGCCCTGGGTCTGCTCGGCGTGCTCCAGGAAGGCGGCGCGCAGCGTTTCGGACTGGACCTTCTTGGCCAGCTTCGGCAGGGCCTTCAGGATCTGCTTCTCGGCGTGGTAGATGTCGCGCATCTCTTCCAGCAGAAGATCCTGCATCGTCTTGGCGGCCATGGTGAGACTCCCTAAGTCACAGGAACGGATCGGCCGAACCAACAAGGCCCCGCCCGGCGGGTTCCGGCGGCGGGCCACGGGCGAAAGGTCAATGGAGTGACGGCTATGGCGGATACGCCGGACGAGGATGGGATCTATCTGGAATACACCCGGGTCGGGCCGTACCTGAAGGTGTCGGCGATCTGCGCCAAGACCGGCACCGAGGTGTTCGCCGCCGGGCCGGCCACCGGCTGCCGCGAGACGCTGACCCGCGCCGCCATCGGCAAGCTGAAGCAGGCGCTGCGCCGCAACGCCCAGGGCGGCGGCTGGACCGTATAAGGATCGCGCCCCGCGGCGGGGCCGGGGGCGCGATGGGAAGTGTCTGGCTTCTGCTGATGGTGAGCAATGGCACGTCGGCGCCGGCTCTGCGGGGCCCCGGCTCTGCGGTGCCGGCCCCCACTGAACTGCTCATGGCCCGATCCTAGTCCCGATTCCGGCGAAGGACACTGGCGCAGGCGGAGTAACGCCTATAGAAAAGCGCTCCACGAACGATCGGCGGGAGGAGGGGTCCGATGCGGCGTCTGGTGCATGTGCTTGTTGGGACGGCGATTCTGGCCGCCGGGATGGCGGCGCCGGGCGCGGGCGCGGCGACCATCTGCGTCAAGCCGCTGGTGCCGGCGTGCATGAACGACACCACCACCTTCGTCAGCGCCGACAAGATGCAGTCCTGCCAGTTCGAGGTGAAGGACTACGTCGACAAGACCATGGCCTACCTGACCTGCGTCTCCGACGAGCACAAGGCCACCGGCCAGGAACTGACCCGCAACGTCGAACGCTTCAACTGCCGGCTGTCGGGCCGGCAGAACTGCGGCTGAAAACCAGTTTCGAACAACAACGACCGGTTTCCGGAAACGCCACGGGCCGGCCCTTCCGCGAAGGGCCGGCCCGTTCTTGCGCGTGCAGGCGGCGGTCAGCCGGCGCGGCGGCGGGTGGTGCGGCCGGCGTTGCGGCCGAGGCCGATTCGCTTGGCGAATTCCGAGCGCTGCGCGGCGTAGTTGGGGGCCACCATCGGGTAGTCGGGCGGAAGTCCCCACCGCACCCGGTACTCGTCGGGCGACATGTTGTAGGTGGAGCGCAGATGCCGCTTGAGCATCTTCAGCTTCTTGCCGTCTTCGAGGCACACAATGTACTCGGGCGTGACCGACTTGCGGATCGGCACCGCGGGCTTCAGCGGCTCGGCCGGAGTCTCGCGCGGACCGTTGTTGAGGCCCGTCAGCGACGAGTAGACCGTGTTGATGACCTCGGGAATCTGCTGCGACGGCAGCACGTTCTTGCTGACATAGGCGGAAACGATGTCCGCGGTCATGCGCAGCAGCGCGTTGTCGGAGGAATCGGAGCGGAGCGGGTCACTCATTGCACAGTGTCCTGGCTTTTTCGTTTTGGCGCTAGCAACCAAGTTGCACACCGTGATTTGGGTGTCAATATAAATCCCGCAAGTGGCAATTGGGTTATTTGTTGCGTCGAGAACTGATAAGCGCGCGGCAAATTAGCCGGGGCTGAAACCGGCCAAAGCGGCCGGCTTCGGTGACGGGTTTATGGATGCAGTAGTGGCCTGCAACAGGTGCAGGGCGGCAATATCATGCTCGGCAATTGGGCAAAGCCGACCCCTACCCCGAATCGGGGGATGTCCTTATTCCGTCCTATGAGCAACGCGCAGGCGATAGTCCGTCCCGGTTTCTCCAGCGGGCCGCGCGTGAATGGCAGCCCTGCCGCGCCGTCGACGCTTTGCGTTGTGTCGAACTGGTGATCCGCATCGACATCTGGTAGGTTGCTGCGCGTTGCCGCGGGGGGCGCGCAGCAGAGCCCCCGTTTGTCCCGGAGTTGCGTTCGATGACCGTGAAGACCGTTGCGCTGGCGTCCGATCACGCCGGCACCCAGATGAAGGCCGAGTTGAAGGACGCGCTCGCCAAGCGCGGGCTGGAGGTGCTGGACCTCGGCACCGACGGGCCGGAGTCGGTGGACTATCCCGACTTCGCCGACGCGGTGGCGGCGGCGATTCGCGACGGACGGGCGCAACGCGGCGTCTTGATCTGCGGCACCGGCATCGGTATCAGCATCGCGGCCAACCGCCACCGTCACATCCGCGCGGCGCTGTGCAGCGACCCGACCTGCGCCCGTCTGGCGCGCGAGCACAACGACGCCAACGTGCTGGCGCTGGGCGCGCGCGTGGTCGGCATCGAGATCGCGAAGGATTGTCTGACCGCCTTCCTGGACACGCCCTTCGAAGGCGGCGAGCGCCATTCGCGCCGCGTCGGCAAGCTGGGCTGAACACAGTATTTAGAAGGAATCGCCTGATGTACGCTCCGAACCCGACGTTCTTCACCGCCACGCTTGCCGAGACCGATCCCGAACTGGCCCGCGCCGTGCGCGACGAGCTGCTGCGCCAGCAGGACCAGATCGAGCTGATCGCCTCGGAGAACGTCGTCTCCGCCGCCGTGCTGGAGGCGCAGGGTTCGGTGCTCACCAACAAGTACGCCGAGGGCTATCCCGGCAAGCGCTACTACGGCGGCTGCGAGTTCGTGGACGTCGCCGAGAACCTGGCGATCGAGCGCGCCTGCAAGCTGTTCGGCTGCGGCTTCGCCAACGTGCAGCCGAACTCCGGCTCCCAGGCCAACCAGGCGGTCCTGCTGGCGCTGCTGCAGCCGGGCGACACGGTGCTCGGCATGTCGCTGGCGGCCGGCGGCCACCTGACGCACGGCGCCCCGCCGAACCTGTCCGGCAAGTGGTTCAAGGCGGTGCAGTACGGCGTGCGCAAGGACGACCACCTCATCGACTTCGACGAGGTCGAGCGGCTGGCCCGCGAGCACAAGCCGAAGCTGATCATCGCCGGCGGCTCGGCGTACCCGCGCGTGATCGACTACCAGCGCTTCCGCGCCATCGCGGACGAGGTCGGCGCCTTCTTCATGGTCGACGTCGCCCACTACGCCGGCCTGATCGCCGGCGGCGTCTACCCGAACCCGTTCCCCTACGCCGACGTCGTCACCACCACGACGCACAAGACGCTACGCGGTCCGCGCGGCGGCATGGTGCTGACCGACAAGGAAGAGATCGCCAAGAAGATCAACTCCGCCGTCTTCCCCGGCCTGCAGGGCGGCCCGCTGATGCACGTCATCGCCGCCAAGGCGGTGGCCTTCCAGGAGGCGCTGCAGCCGGAGTTCAAGCGCTACGCCCAGGCCATGCTGGACAACGCCCGCGTCCTGTCGAAGACGCTGATCGAGGGCGGCCTGGACATCGTGTCGGGCGGCACCGACAGCCACATCGTGCTGGTCGACCTGCGCCCGAAGAACGTCACCGGCAAGGCCGGCGAGGCCAGCCTGGAGCACGCCGGCATGACCTGCAACAAGAACGGCGTGCCGTTCGACCCGCAGAAGCCGACGATCACCTCCGGCGTGCGCCTGGGCAGCCCGGCGGCGACCACGCGCGGCTTCGGCACGGAGGAATTCAAGCAGGTTGGCGAGATGATCGTCGAGACGCTGGACGGTCTGGCCGCCAGCAACTCGGGCGACAACCGTGCCGTCGAGGCGAAGGTGCGGGAGAAGGTGCGCGACCTGTGCCGCCGCTTCCCGATCTATCCGACGCTGTGATCGGCCGACGCCGTATAGAATAAGGAGGAAAGGCCGGACATGCGCTGCCCGTTCTGCGGACACGAGGACACCCAGGTCAAGGATTCACGACCGACCGAGGACAACTCGGCGATCCGGCGGCGGCGCTTCTGTCCCGGCTGCGGGGCTCGCTTCACCACCTTCGAGCGCGTGCAGCTGCGCGAGCTGACGGTGGTGAAGAGCACCGGCCAGCGCGAGCCCTTCGACCGCGAGAAGCTGCTGCGCTCCATGCGCATCGCGCTGCGCAAGCGCCCGATCGACGCCGACCGCATCGACCGGGTGGTGAACAGCCTGGTGCGCCAGCTCGAGTCCTCGGGCGAGAGCGAGATCCCGTCGAAGCAGATCGGCGAGATGATCATGAACGCGCTGCAGACGCTCGATCAGGTCGCGTACATCCGCTACGCCTCGGTCTACAAGGACTTCCGCGAAGCGTCCGACTTCAACGAGTTCGTCGAGCAGCTGGCCCCCGAGGCGCAGCACTGATCCGTCTTTGGCCCTCCCCCGCCTCCGGCGGGGGAGGGTTGGGTGGGGGCTGCGGCCTCGACAAGCATTTGCCGGCCACGTGAGCCGTTGCCCCCACCTAACCTCCCCCAGCGGGGCTGGGGGAGGGACATGGATGGAACGCCCATGACCCATGCCGCCGACGACCTCCACCACATGCGCGCCGCGCTGGCGCTGGCCGCCCGCGGGCTCGGCACCACGGCGCCGAACCCGTCGGTGGGCTGTGTGCTGGTCCGGGACGGCGTCGTGGTCGGCCGCGGCTGGACCCAGCCCGGCGGCCGCCCGCACGGCGAGACCGAGGCGCTGCGGCGCGCCGGGGACGCCGCCCGGGGCGCCACCGCCTACGTCTCGCTGGAGCCCTGCAACCACCACGGCAGGACGCCGCCCTGCTCGGAGGCGCTGATCGCCGCCGGCGTGGCGCGCGTCGTGATCGCCTGCGAAGACCCCGACCCGCGCGTCGCCGGCGGCGGCGTGAAGCGCCTGCGCGAGGCCGGCGTCGAGGTGGTCACCGGCGTCTGCGCCGACGAGGCGTGGGAGCTGAACCGCGGCTTCTTCACCCGCATCCTGCACGGCCGGCCGCTGGTGGCGCTGAAGCTGGCGACCACGCTGGACGGCCGCATCGCCACCCATGGCGGCGAGTCGAAATGGATCACCGGCCCGGAGGCGCGCGCGCTCGGCCATGGGCTGCGGGCGCGCCACGACGCCATCATGGTCGGCATCCGCACCGCGCTGGCCGACGACCCCGACCTGACCTGCCGCCTGCCGGGACTGGAGGGCCGCTCGCCGGTGCGCATCGTCTTCGACAGCCGGTTGCGGCTGCCGCTGACGTGCAAGCTGGTGCGCACCGCGAAGACGGTGCCGACCTGGATCGTCGCCCGCGACGACTGCGACGGTTTGCGGCGGCAGGCGTTGGCCGACTGCGGCGTCGAGGTGCTGCCGGTGCCCTGCGACGCCGCCGGCCTGCCGGACCCGGCGCAGGCGATGGCGGCGCTGGCCGGCCGCGGCCTGACGCGGGTGCTGGTCGAAGGCGGCGCGACCCTGGCCGCCTCGCTGCTGCGCGCCGGGGTGGTCGATCGGCTGGAGTGGTTCCGCGCCTCGAAGGTCATCGGCGGCGACGGTGTGGCGGCGGTGGCGGCGTTCGGCGTGGACGTGCTGGCCCAGGCGGCGGCGTTCGACCGCGTGCGGGTGCGCCGGGCGGGAGACGATCTGGTCGAGAGTTATGTGAGACGGGAGTGAGCGTGAGCGGCGCCCCGCGCAACAGTCCGTTGCGCGCCGCGCGCTGCGGATGCTCCTTCCCCCGTGCGCGAAAGCTGGCTAGATTGCCGCGCTATGTTCACGGGCATCATCACCGACGTCGGCCGCGTCCGCTCCATCGAGCGCAGCGGCGACACCCTCTTCACCATCGAGACCGTCTTCGACATGGAGACGGTGCCGATCGGCGCGTCCATCGCCAACAACGGCGTCTGCCTGACGGTCGTTGACAAGGGGCCGGGCTGGTTCGCCGTGCAGGCCTCGGGCGAGACGTTGTCGAAGACCACGCTGGGCGGCTGGACCGAGGGGACGCGCGTCAACCTGGAGCGCGCGCTGAAGATGGGCGACGAGCTGGGCGGGCACATCGTCTCCGGCCACGTCGATGGCGTGGCCAGGGTGATGGACGTGCGGCCCGACGGCGAGTCCGTGCGCCTGACCTTCGAGGCGCCGGTCGATCTGGCCAGGTTCGTGGCGCCCAAGGGCTCGGTGGCGCTGGATGGCGTGTCGCTGACGGTGAACGAGGTGGACGGGGCGCTCTTCGGCGTCAACATCATCCCGCACACCCAGGTCGCCACCACCTTCGGGCAGCTGAAGCCCGGCGACGCCGTGAACATGGAAATCGACATGCTCGCGCGCTACGTCGCGCGTCTGGTGGCCCAACCATGACCTCCGAATACCATTCCTACCTGTCGCCGACCGAGGAGATCCTCGAGGAGGCGCGCCAGGGCCGCATGTTCATCCTCGTCGACGACGAGGACCGCGAGAACGAGGGCGACCTCGTCATCCCGGCGCAGTGCGCGACGCCCGAGGCCATCAACTTCATGGCCAAGCACGGGCGCGGCCTGATCTGCCTCGCCATGGACCGCGAGCGGATCGAGCGGCTGCACCTGCCTCTCATGGCGCAGCAGAACGGCACGCGCCACCAGACCGCCTTCACCGTCTCCATCGAGGCGCGCGAGGGCGTGACCACCGGCATCTCGGCGGCCGACCGCGCCCGCACCGTGCAGGTCGCCATCGATCCGAAGGCGGGCTCGCAGGACATCACGACGCCGGGCCACGTCTTCCCGCTGCTGGCGCGCGACGGCGGCGTGCTGGTGCGCGCCGGGCACACCGAGGCGGCGGTCGACCTCGCCCGCATGGTCGGCCAGATCCCGGCCGGCGTGATCTGCGAGATCATGAACGACGACGGCACCATGGCCCGCCTGCCGGACCTGGTGAAGTTCGCGCAGTTCCACAACCTGAAGGTCGGCACCATCGCCGACCTCATCGCCTACCGCCGCCGCACCGAGACCATCGTCGAGCAGCGCCTCGCCGGCACGCTGGACAGCCGGTACGGCGGGCGCTTCCAGACGTACGTGTACGTCAACAAGGTGGCGTACGCCGAGCACGTGGCGCTGGTGCGCGGCGACATCTCCGGCGACGAGCCGGTGCTGGTGCGCATGCACGCGCTCAACGTGCTGGAGGACGTGCTGGGCGACACCTCGGCCGGGCGCGACGGCGAGCTGCACGCCTCCATGGAGCTGATCGCCCGGGAAGGCCGCGGCGTGATCGTGCTGCTGCGCGAGTCTCAGCCCGCCAACCTCTCCGCGGCGCTGAAGGCGCGCATGGAGGGCGTGGCGCCGGGCGGCGAGCTGCGCGACTATGGCGTCGGCGCGCAGATCCTGCTGGACCTCGGCGTGCGCAGCATGACGCTGCTGTCGAACCGCAAGAAGACCATCATCGGCCTGGAAGGCTATGGGCTCACCGTCGTCGGCCAGCGGCCGATCCCGGTGCCCGGGAATACGGACGGGGAGTAAGGGACGATGTCGGACACGCCGCACATCATGGTCATCGAGGCGCGGTTCTACGAGGACCTCGCCGACGAGCTGGCGAAGGGCGCCATCGCCGAGATCGAGAAGGCCGGCGCCACCTACCAGCGCTTCGCCGTGCCCGGCTGCCTGGAGATCCCGGCCGCCATCAAGTACGCCGTGCGCTCCATGGACTTCTACTCGGCGCGCAAGCGCTTCGACGGCTACGTCGGGCTCGGCGTGGTGATTCGCGGCGAAACCACGCATTATGATATCGTGTGCAACGAGAGCGCCCGCGGCCTGCAGGACCTGGCGCTGCAGTACACGCTGGCCGTCGGCAACGGCATCCTGACCGTGGAGAACCGCGAGCAGGCCTGGGCCCGCGCCGGCACCGGCAACAAGAACAAGGGCGGCTTCGCGGCGCGGGCCTGCCTTGACATGATCGAACTGAAGCGCCACTTCCGCCTCTTCCCGCGCTGACCCCGCATACCTGACCCCAGACACCTGAAAAGATCCAGTTGAGCACCATGAGCAACGACGAGGCGCCGTCGCGCGCGAAACCGAAGCGTGGCCCCCGCAAGTCCGGCGGCGGTTCGGCCAAGGCCCGGCGCAAGGCGGCGCGGCTGGCGGCCGTGCAGGCGCTCTACCAGGCCGACCAGACCGGCATCGGCGTCGAGCCGGTGATCGGCGAGTTCGTCAAGCACCGCTTTGGCGAGGAGGTGGACGGCGCGCAGTTCGTCGCCGCCGACCCGCAGCTGTTCGCCGACATCGTGCGCGGCGCCAGCCACCGCCAGAGCGAGGTGGACGGCCTGCTGTCGGCCGCGCTCGACCCGAAGTTCCCGCTGGAGCGGCTGGAGATGCTGCTGCGCGCCATCCTGCGCGCCGGCGCCTACGAGGTGTTCGCCCACACCGACACCCACCCGCGCATCCTGATCAGCGAGTACGTGGACGTGGCGCACGCCTTCTTCGCCGGGCGCGAGCCGGGCATGGTGAACGGCGTGCTCGACAACGTCGCCCGCAAGGTCCGCGCCGAGGAACTGGCCCAGCCGGCGCCGGGGCGCGGGGAATAATCGCGTTTGGCCGTCATCCCCGCGAAGGTGGGGATCCATAACTCGCAAAACGCACCATTGCGGAACGTATGGATCCCCGCCTTCGCGGGGATGACGGCTGTCTAAAGGAACGGTTCCGCAGGCGCATGACCAAACCCCTCGGCGAATTCGGCCGCATCGACCGCTTCTTCAAGCCGCTGGCCGCCGGCTTCGCCGGGGCGCGCGGGCTGGCGGACGACGCCGCCGTGTTCGGCGTGCCCGAGGGGCAGGAACTGGTCGTCACCGTCGACGCCATGGTCGCCGGAATCCACTTCCTGCCCGACGACTCGCCCGGCGACATCGCCGCCAAGCTGCTGCGCGTCAACCTCTCCGACCTCGCCGCCATGGGGGCGGAGCCGTACGCCTACACGCTGGTCACGTCGTTGCCGCGCACCCTCGGCGAGGAGTGGCTGGCCGCCTTCGCCGCCGGCCTGGGCGAGGACCAGACGCGGTTCGGCATCCAGCTGGCGGGCGGCGACTCGGTGTCCACATCCGGGCCGATCACCCTGTCGGTGACCGCCTTCGGGCTGGTACCGCGCGGGCAGGCGCTGCCGCGCCGGTCGGAGCGCGTGGGCGATCCGGTGTTCGTCACCGGCACCATCGGCGACGCGGCGCTCGGCCTGCAGGTGGTGCTGGGCAAGCTGGACGGCGCCGGGCTGGAGTCCCAGGTGGCGCGGTTGCGCCGGCCGGACCCGCGGGTGACGGTGGGGCCCAGGCTGCGCGGGTTGGCGGTGTCGTGCATCGACGTGTCGGACGGGCTGGTCGCCGACCTCGGCCACCTCGCCGAGGAATCGGGCTGCGCCGCGGTGCTGCACGCCGCGTCGGTGCCGGTGCCGGCGGCGGTCGGCGGCGATGCGGACCGGCTGGCGCTGGCGCTCACCGGCGGCGACGACTACGAGCTGCTGTTCACCGCGCCCGAGGCGGCGCGCGGCGCCCTGGCCGCCCTGGCGGCGGAGACCGGAGTCGTCATCACCGAGATCGGCCGCACCGTCCCCGGGCCGGCCGGGCGGGTGGAGGTGCTGGACGCGCAGGGCGCGCCGTTGCCTCTCCCGCGGCGGGGCTGGGATCACTTCTGATTTAACCCGTCCTAAAGCATCCGGCCCCTAGGGTTTCCGTCGCATCACGACGGACCGTCCCATGAAAGCGATCATCCTGCTGCTGTTCGGCCTGGCGCTGCTGGGCGGCGCGGCGTTCGGCGGCTGGACGCTGTACAACAGGTTCATGACCCCTCCCACCGAGGAGGAGCTGGCGAAGAAGGAGGCCGAGAAGCCGCCGCCGCCGGTCGCCTACGTGCGCATGAGCCCGATCGTCGTGCCGGTGCTCGGCAAGGAGAAGGTCGAGCAGTTCGTCACCGTCGTTGCCACCGTCGAGGTGGACGCCGCCAAGCAGCCGCAGGCCGCCGCCAACCTGCCGCGCCTGATCGACGCCTTCATCGCCACCATGTACGCCGGAGTCGATGACAAGTCGCTGATGAGCGGCCCGCTGATCAACATCCCCGCCGTCAAGGACAAGCTGGCCGCCGCCGCCGCCAAGGTGCTCGGCCCCGGCGTGGTGCAGGGCGTGCTGGTCCAGGTGGTGACTCAGCGGAACCTGTGACAGCAAGGGCGCCTGACGGCTTTCATCAGGCGCCCTTGCTCCAAACCCGGCAGCTCAATGCGCAGCATTGGGCGGGAGGAACATACGGACGAAGCCTTCGTCCGTATGATTCCGCGGCGCGGCACCGGTCCGCGCAGGTTCCCCAGCGTAAAGGACGTTCATCCTTTCGCAGGTGCGAATATGACTTTCGACAAGTGCCCTTAGTTTGGAAGCGCTCCAAAGACCGCAATGGTGCGAGTCTGAAGTATCGACCTGCCAATTCGTCGCGCTTCCTTGAGCGTGGCGGCTGTTGCATTGCGGTCCCCGCTTGGGCATGCTTTTCGGCGAAAAAATCGGCTCGCTTTGCGCCGCGGCTTTTGTTGCGGTGCGAAGGCGAGCCAGTGACAATTTTCTGGGGGAACGGATGACGGTAGGATTTCTAGTAGTCATCGCCTGCGGCCTCCTGGCGCTCGCCTATGGCGCTTATGCCGGGAAGCAAGTCATGGCCGCCGACGCGGGCTCCGCACGCATGCAGGAGATCGCCGGCGCGGTTCAGGAAGGTGCTCGCGCATACCTTAATCGCCAGTACACCACCATCGCCGGCGTCGGCGTGGTGATCCTCATCATTCTCGGTGCCATCCTCGGCCTGCCGGTGGCCTTCGGCTTCCTGGTCGGCTCGGTGCTGTCGGGCATCGCCGGGTACGTCGGCATGAACGTGTCGGTGCGCGCCAACGTGCGCACCGCGCAGGCGGCGACCGTCGGGCTCGAGCACGCGCTGGACATCGCCTTCAAGTCGGGCGCCATCACCGGCATGCTGGTGGTCGGCCTGGGCCTGCTGGGCGTGGGCGGCTATTTCGCCATCCTGTCGATGATCTACAAGGTCACCGACCCGGCGCAGGCCCGCGTCGTGCTGGAGGCCCTGGTCGCCCTGTCGTTCGGCGCCTCGCTGATCTCGATCTTCGCCCGCCTGGGCGGCGGCATCTTCACCAAGGGTGCCGACGTCGGCGCCGACCTCGTCGGCAAGGTCGAGGCCGGCATCCCCGAGGACGACCCCCGCAACCCCGCCGTCATCGCGGACAACGTGGGCGACAACGTCGGCGACTGCGCCGGCATGGCCGCCGACCTGTTCGAGACCTACGCCGTCACCATCGTCGCCACCATGCTGCTGGCGGCGATCTTCTTCACGGGCGACGTCGTCCGTTCGCTGCTGATGTACCCGCTGGTCATCGCGGCGGTCTGCATCATCGCCTCGGTCGCCGGCACCTTCATGGTCAAGCTGGGCCCGACCAAGAACATCATGGGCGCCCTCTACAAGGGCCTCATCGGTTCGGCGGTGATCTCCGGCGTGCTGGTCCTGCTGGTTACCGCGGTCATGTTCGGCTTCGGCCGGCCGATCCCGATGGCGGCGGGCGGCGGCGCCACGATCAACGTCACCGGCCTGAACTTCTTCGTCTGCGCGCTGGTCGGCCTGGGCGTGACCGGCCTGCTGGTGTGGATCACCGAGTACTACACCTCGACCTCGTTCCGTCCGGTCCGCTCGGTCGCCCGTTCCTCGGAAACCGGCCACGGCACCAACGTCATCCAGGGTCTTGCCGTGTCGATGGAGGCCACCGCGCTGCCGGTGATCGTCATCTGCGCCGGCATCATCATCGCCTTCAACCAGGCGGGCGTGTTCGGCATCGGCATCGCCGCGACGACGATGCTGGCGCTGGCCGGCATGGTGGTGGCGCTCGACGCCTACGGTCCGGTGACGGACAACGCCGGCGGCATCGCCGAGATGTCGGAGATGCCGAAGGAGATCCGCATCACCACCGACGCGCTGGACGCCGTCGGCAACACCACCAAGGCGGTCACCAAGGGCTACGCCATCGGCTCGGCCGGCCTAGCCGCGCTGGTGCTGTTCGCCGCCTACGTCCAGGATCTCAGCCACTACTTCCCGAACCTCACGGTCGAGTTCAAGCTCAACGACCCGTACGTGGTGGTCGGCCTGCTGATCGGCGGCCTGCTGCCTTACCTGTTCGGCGCCATGGGCATGACCGCGGTCGGCCGCGCCGCCGGCTCGGTGGTGGTCGAGGTGCGCCGCCAGTTCCGTGAGATCGCCGGCATCATGGAAGGCACGGGCAAGCCGGACTACGGCCGCGCCGTGGACCTGCTGACCAAGGCGGCCATCAAGGAGATGGTCATCCCCTCGATGCTGCCGGTGTTCGCGCCGGTGGTGCTGTACCTCATCGTCGCCGCCATCGCCGGCCAGGCCGCGGCCTTCTCGGCGTTGGGCGCTATGCTGCTCGGCACCATCGTGACCGGCGTGTTCGTCGCCATCTCGATGACCTCGGGCGGCGGCGCCTGGGACAACGCCAAGAAGTACATCGAAGAGGGCAACCACGGTGGCAAGGGGTCCGACGCCCACAAGGCGGCGGTGACCGGCGACACCGTCGGCGACCCGTACAAGGACACCGCCGGCCCGGCGGTGAACCCGATGATCAAGATCACCAACATCGTGGCGATCCTGCTGCTGGCCATCCTGCACGCTCTGGCCTAATAGGACGCCTGCTCGAAACGACCACGAACGACTTGCGGCCCCGGGACGGAAACGTCCCGGGGCCTTTTTCGTGCATCACCTGTTATGCGCGAATCGTGCGGCGTACTTCGCGAATAAAGCGATTGCCAAAGCCCGGTTGGGTTGTGCACAGTACTGGCCGGAACGGAGACCCGTTTTCGATGCAGCTTCAGGAGAGGGACATGGCGGCGACGACGACCAACTCGATCTATGTGCGCGCCACGGCCGAAGGCAAGCCCGACGACGTGGTGTTGGTGACCCGTACCGAGGACGGCGAGCAGAGCACGAGCAGCACCAAGAAGCTGGGCGTCGTGCTGGAGCAGCAGCCGGGCGTCTTCGCGGCGGTGCTGAGCGGTGTCACGGTCGAGGGCTGCGACTGCGTCAAGGCGACGTCGGTGGTGGAGGTGGCCAACAAGCTGAACGAGGCGTTCTGCGCCGGCCAGGTGCAGTACGCCGGCGCCACGCTCGCCGCCCCGTCGTCGATTCCCGACGCCGCCCTGCCGGAGCAGCCGCCGGAACAGCCGTCGGCGCAGGTCTGACGGCATCCCCCTGGGGCAACAAAAAGGCCGGCGCCTGGGGCGCCGGCCTTTCGTCGTTTCCGGGGATGCGGGCCGGGCTCAGCTGCCCGGGCCCTTGCCCTTGCTGTCCTTGGCGGAGAAGCGGCCGAAGTTGCCGATCATCTGCTCCAGGAAGCCCATCTCGCGGCCGTGCGTCGGGGTGGTGCGCTCCACCATCTCGATGTCCAGGCCCTGGTTGTGGTCCAGCGTCTTCAGGTCGCTGACCACGCCGGCATCGTTGAAGTGCACGACCACGACGCGGCGCTCCAGCACGTCGGGCTTGAAGAACGCGGTCTTCTCGGTCTTCTGCCCGATGTAGTACCAGACCTTCTGGTCGAAGGTGCCGACCGAGGTCGGCGTGCCCAGCAGGTTGGCCACCTCGTCGCGGGTGGTGGTGCCGGTCTTGATCTGGGCGACCGCGTCGGGATCGGTCAGGTTGCCGCGCGTCGCCACGGTCGGCGCACAGGCGGTGGCGGCCAGCCCCAGCAGGGCGATGGCGAAAACGCGGGAAGGAGTCGATCTGGTCATGGCGCTCGGCTAGGATGAGGCATCCAGGGGGCGGCCGTACGCTCGGCGAGCGGAGCCCTGACCCCAAAACGCCTGGACAATCGCACCGGGCGGTTGGCCCTGTCAACGACTCCGCCCATATGGGAGACCGGAACGCGTGTTTGACCGCCTTTTCGGGCGCCTGTTCGGCCGTTCGCAGGACGCGCAGGCGGCCGCCGACCTCTACGCCCGCATCGTCGCCCAGGCGCGCCGGCCCGAGTTCTACGGTGCGCTCGGCGTGCCCGACACGCTGGACGGCCGCTTCGACATGGTGGCGCTGCACCTGTTCCTGGTCATGCACCGGCTGAAGGGGCAGGGGGCGGCGGCGGACGCCCGTTCGCGCCGGCTGTTCGAGGTGGTCACCGACGACTTCGAGCGCACGCTGCGCGAGATGGGCGTGGGCGACCAGGGCATCGCCCGGCGTGTCACCGCCATGGTCGGCGGCGCGCGCGGCCGGCTGACCGCCTACGACGCCGCCATCGTCCAGGATGAAAGGGCCCTGGAGGTGGCGCTCGACAACAACGTCTACGGCACCGTGCCGGAGCCCGACCCGCGCGCGATCGGCGCGCTGGCCGGCTACGTGCGGCGGTCGGTGGCGGAACTGGCGGCGCAGCCGCTGGACTCGCTGCTGTCCGGCGCGTTCCACTGGGCCGACCCGCCCGCGCATATGGAGTAGCGGCGAACGCCCGGCCAGCCGGGCTGTTGCCGATGAACGAGGAAGAACGAGCATGCAGCATCAGGTACCGCCCCCCGAATTCTCGCGCACGGTGAAGGCCGATGCCGTGCAGCGCGGCGAGGTGGTCGAGGTGATCGAGGCCGACTCCGCCGAGCGCAAGGCGCTGGCCGAACGCTTCGAGCTGGAGGCGATCGACCGCCTGACGGCGACGGTGCGCCTGAAGCGCGCCAGCGGCGGCGAAATGATCCGAGTCACCGGCGAGCTGGAGGCCGACGTGGTGCAGACCTGCGTCGTGACGCTGGAGTCGGTGCGCAACACCGTGAAGGACGGCTTCGAGGCCCTGTTCGCCCCGCCGGAGCTGGTGCCGGAGGCCGACGAGGAGATGGAGTTCGACGCCAGCATGGCCGACGAGGACATCATCGAGCCCATCGTCAACGGGCGCATCGACATCGGCGAGCTGACGGCGCAGCACCTGTCGCTGGCGCTCGACCCCTATCCGCGCGCGCCCGGCGTTGAGCTGCCGGCGGTGGCCTTCGACGACGACGAGGAGGAGGACGAGGTGGTCGAGGAGCGGCCGAACCCGTTCGCCGCCCTGGCGAAGCTGAAGGGCAAGCCGCAATAGGGCCGCCGCGGGGCGGGATGCAGCCGCGCGGTGAAAGAGATGGTTCGGGCTTGCCCTTGGCGCGGGTTTGCCGTATTGAATGCGGCTCGCGCCGGGCGGCCCCTCATCGGGCCGCCTTTTCCAATGAGTTGATGTGAGTTACGGCCATGGCTGTTCCGAAGAAGAAGACCTCCAAGTCGCGTCGCAACATGCGTCGTTCGCACCACGCGCTGTCGACCGCCTCGTACCATGAGTGCAAGAACTGCGGCGAGCTGACCCGTCCGCACCACGTCTGCGGGTCCTGCGGGCATTACGACCAGCGTGAAGTGGTCCAGCCGGCGGCCTGACCGGTCCGGCCGGCCGCCACCCGTCAGTTCCAGGGAGCCTGTCCTCGGTGAGCCAGCGCCTGACCATAGCCCTCGACGCCATGGGGGGCGACCATGCCCCCGACATGGTGGTCGCCGGAGCGGATCTCGCCCGTGAGCGATTCCCCGACGTGCACTACGTGCTGTACGGGGACTCCGCGCGGATCGAGCCGCTGCTGGCGAAACACCCGGCGCTGAAGGGCGTGGCCACGGTGGTGCACACGGCCGAGGCGGTGGCCGGCGACGCGAAGCCCTCCGTGGCCTTGCGCACCGGGCGGCAGTCCAGCATGCGTCTCGCCATCGACGCGGTGGCGGCGGGCAACGCTGCGGCGGTGGTCTCCGCCGGCAACACCGGCGCGCTGATGGCCATGGCCAAGTTCGTGCTGAAGACGCTGCCGGGCATCGACCGGCCGGCGATCGCGTCGTTCTTCCCGACGCAGCGCGGCGAGAGCGTCATGCTCGACCTCGGCGCCAACACCGAGTGCACGCCCGACAACCTCGTCCAGTTCGCGCTGATGGGGTCGGTCTTCGCGCGCACGGTGCTGGGCATGGCCGAGCCGACGGTGGGCCTGCTGAACATCGGCTCGGAAGAGGTCAAGGGCAACGAGACGGTGCGCGCCGCCGCGGCGCGGCTGCGCGAGGCGCCGTTCCCCGGGCGCTTCTATGGCTTCGTCGAGGGCACGGACATCGCGGCCGGCACCACCGACGTGATCGTCACCGACGGCTTCACCGGCAACGTCGCGCTGAAGACCGCCGAGGGCACGGCCAAGCTGTACGCCGAATTCCTGCGCCGCACCTTCCAGTCCTCGCTGATGGCGAAGCTGGGCTACCTGCTGGCGCGCTCGGCCTTCACCAAGCTGAAGCAGCGCGCCGATCCCCGCCGCTACAACGGTGCGATGTTCCTCGGTCTGCGCGGCGTCTGCGTGAAGAGCCACGGCGGCACCGACGCCATCGGCTTCGCCAACGCCATCGGCGTGGCGGTCAACCTGGTGGCGCAGGGCTTCAACGAGAAGATCAAGGCCGAGATGCACCGCCTCGGCGGCGACGACACCCTCCCGGACACCAAGGCGGCGGCGGTCTGACATGGCGAAGCGTTCCCGGATCGTCGGCTGCGGGTCCTACCTGCCGGCCAACGTGGTCAGCAACAAGGACCTGGAGGCGCGCGGCGTCGAGACGTCGGACGAGTGGATCGTCCAGCGCACCGGTATCCGCTCGCGCCACATCGCGGCCGAGGGCGAGCTGACCTCCGACCTCGCGCTGGCGGCGGCCAGGGCGGCGCTGAACCACGCAGGCGTGGACGCCACGTCCATCGACTGCATCGTCCTGGCGACCACCACGCCGGACAACACCTTCCCCTCCACCGCCACCAAGGTGCAGGCCGGTCTGGGGCTGACCCGCGGCTTCGCGCTCGACGTGCAGGCGGTGTGTGCCGGCTTCGTCTACGCGCTGTCGGTGGCCGATTCTTTCATCCGTTCGGGGCAGGCGACGCGGGCGCTGGTGATCGGCGCCGAGACGTTCTCGCGCCTGCTCGACTGGAACGACCGCACCACCTGCGTGCTGTTCGGCGACGGCGCCGGCGCGGTGGTGCTTGAGGCGGCCGAGGGCAAGGGCGACTCGTCCGACCGCGCGGTGCTGTCCACGCACCTGCACTCGGACGGCCGCTACTACGACCTGCTGTACGTGGACGGCGGTGCGTCGAGCACCATGACCACGGGGCACGTGCGCATGCACGGCCAGGAGATCTTCCGCCACGCCGTCACCAAGCTGTCCGAGGTGGTGGAGGAGGCGCTGGTCGCCAACGGCCTGGAGCCGTCGGACGTCGACTGGCTGGTGCCGCACCAGGCCAACCAGCGAATCATCGACGGCATCGCGCGCAAGCTGAAGCTGCCCTCGTCGAAGGTGGTGCTGACGGTGGACCGGCACGGCAACACCTCGGCCGCCTCGATCCCGCTGGCGCTGGCCGAGGCGGTGCACGACGGCCGCGTCAAGCGCGGCGACCTGATCCTGATGGAGGCCATCGGCGGCGGGTTGACCTGGGGCTCGGCGCTCGTCCGCTGGTAGCAGGGCGTATCCAACCTTTTGAATTGACGGTGTTCTCCGTGCGCATTACCGTTTCCTCCGAGGCTCGCGGGGGAGGCCGGAGATGTCGCAGAACACCGTCACGCGCGCACAGTTGAGCGAGGCCGTCTACCAGGAGGTGGGGCTGTCGCGCAACGAATCGGCCGATTTGGTCGAGAGCATTCTCGACGAGATCTCCGACGCGCTGGCGCGCGGCGAGATGGTGAAGATCTCCTCCTTCGGCAGCTTCCAGGTCCGCTCCAAGGGCGAGCGGGTGGGGCGCAACCCCAAGACGGGCGAGGAAGTGCCGATCCTGCCGCGCCGCGTCCTGGTGTTCCGCGCCAGCCACGTGCTGAAGAGCCGCATCAACGAAGGGCTGAACGCGGTCGAGGCCGCACAGGCGCGCGTCAAGGCCGCGTCGTGAGCGCGGGCGGGGCTCCCTCCGGATCGCGATGACGGCAGGGGATCTTGGCAGACCCGTGGTGACGAAGTCCGCGACCGCCTTCCGCACGATCAGCGAGGTGTCCAGCGACCTGGACCTGCCGCAGCACGTGCTGCGCTTCTGGGAGACCAAGTTCCCGCAGATCCGCCCGCTGAAGCGCGGCGGTGGCCGGCGCTATTACCGGCCGGAGGACGTCGATCTGCTGCGCCGGATCCAGGGCCTGCTGTACCAGGAGGGCTACACGATCAAGGGCGTGCAGCGCCTGTTGAAGGAGCGCCGTGGCACGCTGCCGTCCGGCCCCGCGCCGCGCCCGCCCGCCGACGAGGTGGACGACGAGCCGGCGACTCCGGACCTGTTCGCCGACGATTCCGCGGAACTGGACGCGGAGATGGACGAGCCCGAGGAGGCGCCGTCCACGCTGCCGGACCACGCCCGCCGGGAGATCGAAGCGGTGTTGGACGAACTGCGCCGTTTGCAGGCGCTGCTGGGCCACCGGCGGGGCGCGTCGTGAGGACGAAAAAAGGTTACGGGAAACCATTGCGTCCCCCTACGGGCGCCGCTATAGTCCCGGCCCACCCCGGTTCCAGGTACGGAGCGTAGCGCAGCCTGGTAGCGCATCAGACTGGGGGTCTGGGGGTCGCAGGTTCGAATCCTGTCGCTCCGACCATTCTGGAACCGGCAAGAAGGCCTCGAAGTCATTGAACTTCGGGGCCTTTTTCGTGACCGGACAGCTTTTTCCTTCACGCTCCGCACAGCGCCGCGGACGGCGGCGCCGTGCGCCAGCAATCACACAGCAATCAGCGTACAGACGAGGAAAGTGCGTGGGCGGCGGCTCCAGCGCGCAGCGCCGGGCCGGGCTCAGCGGGCCGGAGGCCCGCCGCGCCGCGCTGGCGCGCGTCTCGTCCGTCCCGGTAACAATCCCTGCCGCAGACCGATACGGCAGGCCTGTGACCCCGGTCCATCGAAACGGCGCGGGATTGAAACCCGCGCCGATCCCGTACGGGGGAAGGAGGGCGTTGCCGCTCTCTCCTCCCCGCGAGGGGCGCCTGTTGCCGGCCAAGGCTGCCGGCTCAGGGCACGGTGCGTGCCCCTCGCTCCCCACTTACCCACCGCTCGCGCGGCCCCGGGAAGCAGCAGCGTCCGTGCTGCTGCTTCGCAGCCTCAAGAGAGGGAAGTGAACCATGAGCACCCAACTCGTTCCCCTGTCCCAGCTTCTCCCGCCCACATCCAACCCGCGCATGCGCATCGACCCTGCCGGCATCGAGGGGCTGGCCCGCTCCATCCGGACCGACGGCGTCCTGCAGAACCTCGTCGTCAAGTGCCTGAAGGGCGACCGCTTCCGCGTCGTCACCGGCGAGCGGCGCTACCGGGCCTTGAAGCTGCTGGAGGTCGAGGTGCGTCACGGGCTGAAGCCCGCCGAAGCCCAGCGCATCGCCCTGGTGGAGAACGTGCAGCGCGAGGCGCTGGACGCCATCGACGAGGCGGATGGCTTCGCGGCCCTGCTTCAGAAAGGCGCCACCCTGGACGACGTGGCGGCGCAGACCGGCTTGAGCACCACCACTGTCAAGCGCCGGCTGGCCCTGGCCGGGCTGTGCGCCGAAGCCAAGCGGGCGGGTGCGCGACGGCGCCATCGGGCTCGGTATCGCCGAGGCGCTGACGCTCGGCACCCGTGAGCAGCAGGCCCATATCCTCGCCGACATCACGGACGGCATTTGGTTCGACACCGACGACGTTCGCGCCCGGCTGATCAAGGAGAAGCCGTCCGTCGCCATGGCGGTGTTCCCCCTGGACCGCTACGGCGGCACCGTCACCGCCGACCTGTTCGACACGCACGGGGCGCCCTGGTGGCACTGCCGCGCGGCGTGGGAGGGGGAGAGCGGCTGCGTGGTGATCAACCTGATCCCGGCTGGCCGAGCTGAGGTGCGCGAGCGCCTGGTCCGCCATGAGGTGCAGCGCGCCGTCGCCGCCGAGACGCGGGAGAGCCCGCTGTCGGTGTGGCGGGAGCGGCCGGAGTATCCGGCGTGGCTGGTGCGCCACATGGCCGCGCACAAAACGCTGGCGGTGCAGACGCTGCTGACCGCCGCCCGGCGCACGGCCAGGGAGGTTGCCGTGGTGCTGCTGATGCGCGGCGCCGACGCTCATCACGGTCGGGTGTTGCTGGAGGCGCACCCCGCGCTTGCCCTGTTCGCGGGCGAGGACGGTCGGCCCCGGAGCTGGGATGCCGTCGAGGCGGTGGCGGCCCGCTTCGAGCGCCTGCTGGGGCTGGAGCCGGCCGGGGACGACGAACCCGCTTACGGGCCGCGCAGCCGGGGTGCCTGGGAGCGGCTGGCGGGCGATCCCAAGGACGGCGCCGAGTTGTACGAGCGGGTCAAGCGGCTGAGCGAGGAGAACCTGGACGGTCTGCACCTGCTGCTGAGCATCCTCGCCTTCGGCCAGGGCGACATGGACCCCATCGACCACGGCGACAGCCTGTTCAACCGGGCGGCGCGCGACCTCGGCGCCGACATGCGCGACTGGTGGCGGCCGGACGCGGCGTTCCTCGGCGGGCGCACCCGCGACCAGCTCGGGGCCAGCGCCATGGAGTGCTGTGCCAGCGTCACCATGGCGCGGCTGTCGGACTACAGGAAGTCGGAGCTGGTCGCGGCGCTGGCGACGCATTTCGAGCGCATGGCCAGAACTGGGGACGACGCACCGGATGGGCAGCTCAGGGCGCGACGGGCTCCCCGACGCCATGTGCTTTGGGTCGGAATCGGAGGCTGGGGACGAATCGGACGCCGAGATGCCGGCCGCCGAATAGGCACGAACAGCCGCCCTCCTTCGGGGCGGCGGCCCTCCGGGTGGAAAAATCCCCGCCGACCGCTTTAGGCGGCCGGCGAGGGTGCCCCCTTCCAACGCGTGCGGTTTCCACGGATGGGCATCACGGCCGCGGGTTGCTCCAGGCGCCATTCTTTGAAGGACGAGCTGTTCCGCTGGCGGCTTGCGACACTGCTTCCCGACCGGTTGGGCAGGCGGAAAGGCCCCTTAATCGAAACGTCAGGCCGGTTGCTTCGCTTTAGCAATAGGATGGTGCGCAGCCAACTCACGACGATGAGCTTCGATCAGGAACGGTGGAATGCAGATGGACGAACCTTTCGACCTCCAGCGGTTCGTGAACGCGCAGGAGTCGGTCTTCGCGACAGCGCTCGAAGAATTACAGGACGGGCGCAAGCGGAGCCATTGGATGTGGTTCATCTTCCCGCAACTGCGCGGCCTTGGCCGTTCGGCCGCAGCCGAGTTCTATGGGATCGCCTCCCTTGATGAGGCGCGCGCCTATCTGGCACATCCAGTACTCGGGCCTCGATTAGAAAGAGCGACGCGCGCTGTGCTGGCGACGCAGGGGCGCACGCTTCATGCGATCTTCGGTTCTCCGGACGATATGAAGTTCCACTCCTCAATGACCCTGTTCGCCTTAGCCGCGGATGAGGCCGCTACCCTCTACCGGGAGGCGCTCGCGCGCTACCGCAATGGACAAATGGACGAGGCGACGTTGACTCTGTTGGGGCGTGCCAAGCCGGCCGGACCTGCGTTGTGAAAGGGGGCGTACGCCCTCGTCGCGGCCGGGTCCGCTTGGCGCCAGGAGCGGGGGCTTCAGCAAGTCAGCATGGATGTGTCTAACGGTGTGACGTATCTCATTGCGAGCACCTGCCGGAATTTAATTGGTGCAGACCCAGAGGACGAGCGC
>NZ_JBOZRT010000014.1:0-11261 GCF_050789165.1 Azospirillum sp. | reverse complement strand
GGCGAGGCGGCGCGCGGCCTGCGGCGAGCGCTGGCCGACGCCCCCGCCGACCCGGCGGCGCTCTTCCTGCTGGGCGTGCTGCGCGTGCTGGCCGGCGACCCCGCCGGCGCCCCCGCGCTGGCGCGCGCCGTCCGGCTGCGCCCGCACCGCCGCCCCGATGCGTACAGCGTCGGCGTCAACGCCGCGGGCACCGGGCACGTCGCGGTCGCGGCGGTGCTCAACACCGCGCTCGGGGCCGAGGGGCCGCCGCCGGCCGTGCTCGACCGGGCGCCGGCCTGGCCGCTCGACCTCGTGGCCGCGGTGAAGGCCGGCGCCTCGCTGGCCTCGGTGATGGTCCCCGACCCGCGCAGCCCGGCCAACAACCCGGAATACCTGGAGAACTACTGCTTCGACCAGGTGATCGCCAGCGAGCGCTGCTTCTGGGCGATCCCGCAGCCGCTGATCTACGATCCCGCAGGGCCGTCCTTCGGCGGCTTCGCCTACTGCGGCGACACCCGCCTGTTCCTGCGCTACGACACCGGGCCGGGGCCGCGCGCCGGGGCGCCGCTGCCGCTGATGCTCTATCCGGGCGAGGCGTACAGGCACTTCGAGTTCGTCGTCCGCCACGACCACACGCCGGTCTACGACAGCGCCGCGCCGGCCGAGGTGCGGGCGCTGGAGGCCGCCATCCGCGCCGGGGCGCCGATGCGCGTGGTGGTGGACACCGGCGACGGGCTGGTGCAGTCGCTGCCGGTCAACCTGTGCTTCCTGTACCGCGAGTCCGGCGCCGTCCAGGTCACCACCGATCTGCGCCACGCGCCGGAGATCTGCCTGACGCCGGCCGAATCGCTGTGGCCCTACCTGTCCAGCCTGATTGAGACGCACGAGAAGCGCGCCACCTTCCTCGAGATGCTGATCCCCGGCCACAGCCGCCTGCTGGTGCGGCGGCTGGTGATCCACTCCGACGGCTGGTGCGACGGCGTCGAGGCCGACGGCACGGTCCGCCGCCGCCCCTGCCCCGGCTTCCGGGTTTTCGCCCGCCTCTGACGACGGACAACGCCATGGACTTCGCCATCGCCGGCCGCGCCATCGGCCCCGACCATCCGCCCTACGTCATCGCCGAGTTGTCGGGCAACCACAACGGCGACATCGGCCGGGCGCTGGCGCTGATCGACGCCGCCAGGGAGGCCGGCGCCGACGCCGTCAAGCTGCAGACCTACACCGCCGACACCATCACCATCGCCCACGACGGCCCCGGCTTCCGGCTGGAGGGCGGCCTGTGGGCCGGCCGCACCCTGCACGACCTCTACCAGGAGGCGCACACCCCCTGGGACTGGCACCCGCGCCTGTTCGCGCACGCCAGGAGCCTCGGCCTCGCCGCCTTCAGCTCGCCCTTCGACCCCACGGCGGTCGATTTCCTGGAAGGGCTGGACGTCCCCGCCCACAAGATCGCCTCGTTCGAGCTGGTCGACCTGCCGCTGGTCCGCCGGGTGGCCCGGACGGGCAAGCCGGTCATCCTGTCCACCGGCATGGCCAGCCTGGGCGAGATCGCCGAGGCGGTGGACGCCATCCGCGCCGAATCCGGCCGGCCGCCGATCCTGCTTCATTGCACCAGCGGCTACCCGACGCCGATTTCCGAGGTCGACCTGCGCACCATCCCGCATCTGGCGTCGACCTTCGGCACGGTGATCGGCCTGTCCGACCACACGCACGGCGTGGCGGTGCCGATCGCCGCGGTGGCGCTGGGCGCCGTGCTGGTCGAGAAGCACTTCACCCTGCGCCGCGCCGACGGCGGCCCCGACGCCGCCTTCTCGCTGGAGCCGGAGGAGTTCCGCACCATGGCGCAGGCCTGCCGCGACGCCTGGGCGGCGCTGGGGCGCGCCGACTACGCGCTGAAGCCCAGCGAGGCGGCGAACGCCGGCCTGCGCCGCTCGCTCTACGTGGTCGCCGACGTGCCGGCCGGCACCGTGCTCGGGCCGGAGCACGTGCGCTCCATTCGCCCCGGCGGCGGCCTGCCGCCCAGGCACCTGCCCGACGTGCTCGGCCGCAAGGCCACGCGCGCCCTGACGCGCGGCGAGCCGGTGGACTGGGCGATGCTGGGCGAGCGGGGATAGCAACGAATCTGCCCCCTCCCCGTCCCTCCCCCGCTTTGCGGTGGAGGACGAAGAGCGGCGGAGTTCCCTCCACCGCCATCGGCGGGGGAGGGCTAGGGAGGGGGCATCACGCTTTCGGAATCCGCGCCGGATCGCGCCGGGCGGCGTTGATCGCACGGATCTCCGGGTGCGCGTCGAGCGTGGCGACGATCTCGCGCCAGCCGGCGTCCTCGCGCGGCAGCACGGCGAACAGCGCGCGCAGGAAATCAAGGTCCTCGGGGTAGTCGAGCGTCCAGCGCTCGCCGACCAGCGCGCCGCCCGGCCCGGCGAGGTCCACCCGCGTGAGGCCCGGCGCCGTGCGGATCCACGGCGTGACGTGCTCGCGCTCCGGCCCCGGCCGGGCCGCGGCGGCGGCGGCGCGGTCCAGCGCCTCCATGGTCATCGCCTCGCAGTCGAGCCCGTGCGGCCAGGACGGCGGCGTGTTGTTGGCGGCGAAGTCGGCCCCCGCGTCGCGCCGCAGGGCGAGCACGGCGCCGCACACCTGCGGGTCGATCAGCGGGCAGTCGCTGGTGACGCGCAGCACCATATCAGCCCGCTCCCGCACCGCCGCGCCATGGTAGCGGGCCAGCACGTCGTCCTCCGGCCCGGCGTGCACCGAGGCGCCGTGGCGTCGGGCCTCGGCGGCGATCGGCTCGTGGCCGGGAGTGTCGGGGATGGCGCAGCAGACGCCGTCGATGCCGGGGATGGCCGCGCAGCGGCGCAGCACCTGCCCGAGCGCGGTGGTGCCGCCCAGAGGCTGCAGGATCTTGCCCGGCAGGCGGGTGGAGGCCATGCGGGCCTGGACGATGACGATCTGGCGCGGCTTCGCCGCAGTGATGATCTGACGCGGCATCGCCGCTCAGATCACGATGTTGACGCCGGTACCGCCGGAGGCGCCGGAGCCGCCGCCGAACAGCGAGGTCAGCCAGCCGCTGGCGCCGCCGCTGGCCTGGGTCTCCTCGATGTCGTGCTTGTTCAGGAACTTCTTGATGAAGCCCTCGCGGAACTTGGCGTCGCTGAACTTCTTGACGTCGACGCGGTCGGTGATCGCCTTGGCCTGGGTTTCCACCGGCTGGACGGCGATCTGCTTGGGCAGGCCCAGGGCGTAGGTCACCACCTCGCGCAGGATCGGGTCGCCGAGCACGTTGTAGGGGCTGCTGGCCGCGCTCGCCGCCCACTTCTCGAAGTAGCGCGCCTGCCGGACCGCCAAGTTCTCCTCGCCGATCGATTCCTCGAACTTGGCGTTCTTGTACGCCCAGGCCATGCTCTCCTTGGTGCCGTTGAGCTTCAGCCGGGCCAAGCCGCTTTCGCCGAGCTGCAGGGACTCCGCGGCGTTCTTGTACTGCTTGCTGGAGAGGCGGTTCATGACCGCGTTCTTGTCGTCCACCTTCTCGGTCAGGATGCGCTTCATCTTGCCGGGGTACTGTTCCTCCCCCCCCAGATTCAACGCCTTGGCCAGGAAGTTGACGAGCCGCTGGTCCTTGAACAGGTCATCGACCGACTTCAGCTTATCGACGGCCTTGTTGAAGTAGTCGATATCCTTCTGCACGCCGGACGTCTTCTCGAACTTCTGCTCGAGCTTGGTGGCGTCCTTGACGTACTTCTGGTAGGTGGCGATCGACGAGAGGGACATTTTATACTCCTCCAACCCAAACCCTACCACGAAATCGCACCCGGCACAACACACGCCTGGATAGGTGACCGGGTCGGCGGCGGCGCCCTCGCACCGCCGCCGACCCGCGTCGCACCGGGCTTTTCAGCGCCAGGGGCTTAGCGCTTCATGCCCAGGGTTTCCTGCAGCATCTCGTCCGACGCCGTCACCACCTTGGTGTTGGCGGAGTAGGCGCGCTGCGTGACGATCAGCTTGGTAAACTCCTGCGCGATGTCCACGTTGGAGCCTTCGATCGAGCTGACCGCGAACCCGCCCGCGCCGTTGGCTCCGGCGTCGTCCGCCCGGGCGCCGCCCGCGTCGCGGGTCATCTGGTAGGCGTTGCCGTTGACCTTCTGCATGCCGTCCGGGTTGGTCACCTGGATCACCGGCACGCGCGCCAGCACGCGGCTGCGGCCGTTGTCGTAGTTGGCGACCACGTCGCCGGACGCCTTGACCTCGAGGTTCTGGAACGCGCCGCGCGTGAAGCCGTCCTGGGTCTTCGAGTTCTCGGTGATGGAGGTACCGGTGAACTGCGTCAGGCCCGAAGTGGCCGAGCCGAACTGCCCGAGGTTCAGCTTCACCTTCTGCGCGCCATAGCCATAGTCGACGTTGAACTCGATGTAGGCGTTCTCACCGGTGGTCTGGCTCGGCGGGATGGTGATGCTGCCGGTGCCGACGTTGGACGAGCCCAGCGAACTCAGATAGCCGCCGGAGAAGCCCACGTCCACGTACGCCGGCTTATAGCCCGGCGTGGCGCTGAGTGTGAGATTCGTCAGGTCGGTGAGCGTGGTGGCCGTCTTGGCCGTCAGCACCACCGTGCCGTTGACGACGGACGCGGTGGCCGGCGAGGTGGTGTTCGCGTTGACGGCTGCGGCGATGCGTTCGGCCAGTTCCTTGACGCTCGATTCCGTGCCGTCGGTCTGATACGTGATGACCGGACCGCTGCCGACGCCCGAAAAGTCCACGGTGTACACGTCGTTGACGTTGCCCACAGTGCCGCCAAGGGGGATCGACACGACCTGCTTCACACCCACCACCGGAGTGTTGGTGCCCAACGGCAGGTCGGCGGACGGCGTGGCGGAGACCGTCAGGGAGTTGCCGTTGGTATCGCCATTCAGCGTGAGGACGTTGGCGGCGACGCTGGCACCGCCAGGGCAGACGCCCGCCGCTTGGATCTGGCTCCAGAGCTGATAGGCGACGTTGTCGGGGGTGGTCACGTCGGTCGCCGTGGCCGTGTACGAAAAGTTGCGGCCACCGACGGAGACCGTGTACGCCTTGTTGGCCGTCACCGTCGTGGTATCGAGGGTGAGGGTCGTGGAGTGCTGGACCGGATCGACGGCACTGGCCATCGGGACCGGAAGGCCGCCCGAATCACCGATGGTCCCCAACAGAGCCGTGGTGGGCGCCAACGGATCCGCGATGCTGGAGAGCAACTGGCCCGAGGTCACGTCGGCGGTGTCGCCCGAAGGATCGACGATAGACAGGCGCCAGTTGCCCTGGCTCTGCTGCCGCCAGTTCAGCTGAAGCGTGTGCTCCTCGCCGGCCGCGTCGATGAGCGAGACCGACTGCGCCGGCTGGTTGGCCGTCGTCGGAGCCAGCGGCAGGTTGGCGGAGAGGTTGATGTTCTGCGTCGCCGAGGGCGTGTCGATCAACTGCTGGATGCGGATCGGCGAGATCGAGCCCTTATCGACGGCACCCTTGCTGTCCACCCCCCAGCCGTTGAGGTACATGCCCGCGCTGTTCTTCATGTAGCCGAAGCGGTCGAGCGTGAAGTCGCCGGCGCGGGTGAAGTACTGCGCGTCCTGGAAGCTGATCCCGCTGGACCCCTCGACGCCCTGGCTGACCTGGAAGAAGCCGTTGCCGGAGATCGCCATGTTGGTGGCAGTCTGCGTCTGCGAGATGTTGCCGGGGGTGGAGTTGGTGAAGCTTGGCTTGGCGCGCACGCCGCCGGGGCTGTGCTTGTCGGCGTTCGACGTCGTCACGAGTTCCTGGAACGTCGTCTCGACGCGCTTGTAGCCGATCGTCTGGGAGTTGGAGATGTTGTCCGACAGGTTGCCCAGTGCCTGAGCCTGCGCCGCGAGCCCCGCCACCGCCGTCGTCATCGATCCAAAGACGCTCATGGAACACCCCCGAGAGAAAAGCCGATGCCACGCTGTCGTGGCCGAATTCTGCCACTCCAAAAGCAACCCCCGTGCCAGCGCGGCGGAGCGTTGATTTTCCTGGATTTTCCGCAGGGGCGGCAGCTTCTGCCGGGTCGTCGCCGGGGGCCGGGGTCGGGATCATCCCGGCAACATTTGCCCGGTGGGCGGAAATTCCCGCCGCGGCGCGCCCCGGCCGGCGGCGGATGCGGCCGTTTGCCGCGCACGCACGACCATCCGGCTGTAATCCTGTCCTTTTTTCTCGTTTTGCCTGATACACCGTTTGGAAGTATGTTTCCCTACGTCTCAATACCGATTGGATAGGGTCAGCGCACGATGAAGGACATGGTGGATCTGAATCTCAAGCCGGGTGCCGTGGCTTTCGTCAACGGCGCGGCCGTGGTGCTGACGCCGGAGGGGCAGCTCAAGGTGTCCGCCGGCGCCCAGGTGCTGACCAGCGAGGATCTCCTGTCCAGCGCCGCCGAGGCGGACTCGCCGACCAAGAAGATCTATTTCGTGCTGCAGTCCATGCTGCTGGATCCGGAGCACCACGACGTCTACCGCAAGGAGCTGGGCGAGCTGCTGTGCGACCGTTCGGAGGCGACCGAGCTGCCGCCGGTGCTGCGCAGCCTCGCGGTCATGCAGAACCTGGTCGAGCATGGCGAGATCCAGTCGGCCATGGAGGTCTGCCGCCGCCTGATCGAGGTCGACAAGGCGATCGTCGAGGCCTACCCGGCCAGCCGCTGACCCCTGCGCTTGAGTCCTATGAAGCCCCGCGGCGCCAGGACGTGAGGTCCGGCGCCGCGTGCGCGCAGGTGAAGCCCGCCGCCTCCGCGGCCCGGCGCGACGCCGTGTTGTCCGGCTTGATCTCCGCCCACAGCTCCAGCCCCGCCAGCCGCCGGTCCGCCACCGCGGCCCTCAGCATCGCCGAGGCGTAGCCGCGCCCGCGCCGCTCCGGGGCGACCTGCCAGGACAGCATGCCCTTCCCCGCCCCTTCCCCGTCGCGGATCACGTCGCAGCGCACGCTGCCCACCGCGGCGCCGTCCACCTCGGCGATCAGCAGCAGCCGGTCCGCGTCGGCCAGCACGCGGCCCAGCCACGCGACATGGGTGTCCCAGGGGATCACGTCGGCGCCCAACGACTGCCGGCGGGTCAGCGGGTCGTTGCGCCAGCGGAAGAGCTCCGCCGCGTCCGCCGCGGTGGCCGGGCGCAGCCGCACGGTCACGGCTTCTCGAACAGCCACCAGGTGAGGTTGTCGAGCCCGGTGGCCGGCCGCCAGAAGAAGCCGTAGTCGCGCACCCGCAGCCCCGGGCAGGTGTCCAGATAGAACTGGCCGAAGTCGCGCTTGAACAGCAGGCCCTCGTGGTTGCGGTAGGGCAGCTCGACCGGCTGTTCGGAGTTGTACTCGACGGCCAGCACGCAGCGCCGCGCCACGCGGACGATCTCGCGGCAGGTGGCGGCCAGGTCGGCCGGCGGCACGTGGATCAGCACGCCGCTGGTGAACACCAGGTCGTGGCTGCCGTCGTCGAACGGCAGCTTCGCCCCGAAGCCGTCGTGCACGCGCCCGGCCGGCAGCACGCCGTCCTCGACCAGCCGCGCGCGGGCGCTGGCGTTCGGTTCGACGGCGGTCAGCGTCGCCTGGGTCAGCAGGCGCAGCGCGCGCAGGTTCAGGCCGAGGTTGGCGCCGACCTCCAGCACGCTGTCCGGCGGCGCGCCGTCGAGCGACGAGAGGATGCGCGCCCACATCTTCAGCCGCGCGCCCAGCACCTCGGGCAGCGGGGCGTTGCGCTTCGTGTACTCGTCGCCGAAGGCGCCCTGCCAGGCGTCCAGCGCCCTGTTCGTGCCCTGCTCCACCGCGTGTCTCCTCGTCAGATCCCCAGCACCGCCCGCAGCGCCCCGACCACCCGGTCGACGTCCTCGTCCTGCATGGCCGGGAAGAACGGCAGCGACAGGATGGAGTCGTAGTAGGCCTCGGCGCCCGGCAGGCGCTGGCGGCCGTACAGGCCCTCGTAGTAGGGCTGGCGGTAGATCGGCATGTAGTGCACCTGCGTGCCGATGCCGCGCGCCTTCAGCGCCTCCATCACCGCCGCCCGCGGGATGCCCAGCCCGGCGAAGGCGATGCGCACCGCGTAGAGGTGCAGCGCCGGGCTCTGCCCCGGCTGCGCCGCCACCGGCCGCACGTGCGGCGCCAGATCCGCCAGCGCCGCGTCGTAGCGCGCCTGCAGCTGCCGCCGCCGCGCCACGAAGCCGTCGAGCCGGCGCAGCTGGCTGGCCCCCAGCGCGCAGGCCACGTCGGTGGCGCGGTAGTTGAAGCCCAGCTCCTGCATCTCGTAGTACCAGGGGTTCGGCGCGCCGTCGGCGCCGAAGGCCTGTTCCGGGTTGGCGAAGCGCGCCGGGTCGCGGGTCATGCCGTGGTTGCGGGCGCGCCGCATGCCCTCGGCCAGGGCCTCGTCGTCGGTGGTGGTGACGCCGCCCTCGCCCATGGTGATGGTCTTCACCGGGTGCAGCGAGAACGCCGTGAAGGCCGCGTGCGCGCACGCCCCGACGGAATGGTTGTCGTAGCGGCCGCCGACGGCGTGGCAGGCGTCCTCGACCACGGCGGCGTCCCAGCCGCGCGCCAGCTCGGCCACGCCCGCCGGGTCGGCGACCCAGCCGTTGAGGTGCACCGGCAGCACGACGCGCGGCGCGCGCCCGGCGCGCTCGACGGCCGCGCGCAGCGTGTCGGGGGTGACCAGCCCGCTGGCCGGATCGACGTCGGCGAACGCCACGTCGGCGCCGCAGAAGCGCGCCGCGTTGGCGGTGGCGATGAAGCTGACCGAGGCGACCAGCGCCAGGTCGCCGGGCCCGATCCCCAGCGCCAGCAGCGGCAGGTGCAGCGCCGCGGTGCCGCTGTTCGACACCACCGCGTGGCGGGCGCCCACGGCGCCGGCGAACTGCGCCTCGAAGGCCGGCACGCCGGGACCGGTGGTCAGCGCCTCCGCCCCCAGCGCCTCGACCACGGCGCGGACGTCGCTCTCGTCGATGGACTGGCGGCCGTAGGGCAGGAACGGCGGGGCCGCGGTCACGCTCAGCAGCTCCCGAGCAGAGCGTGCAGCCGTGCGCCGTCCAGCCAGTCGGTGTTCTGGTCGCTGGAGTAGCAGAAGCCCTCCGGCACCGCCCGGCTGCCGGCCGGCTTCTGGTACACGCCCCATTCCATGAAGGCGGGCATGATGACGTAGCGGTCGGCCAGCTCGATGGTGTTCTGCGACACCTCGGCGGGGATCATCACCTCGTGGATCTTCTCGCCGGGGCGGATGCCGACCACCTCGTGCGGCAGCTCGGGCGCCAGCGCGCGGGCGAGGTCGGTCATCAGCATGCTGGGCAGCTTCGGCACGAAGATCTCGCCGCCCTGCATCATCGCCAGCGACGAGGCGACGAACGCCACGCCCTGCTTCAGCGTGATCCAGAAGCGGGTCATCCGCGGGTCGGTGATCGGCAGGGTGGCGGCGCCCTCGGCGATCAGCTTGCGGAAGAACGGCACCACGCTGCCGCGCGAGCCCAGCACGTTGCCGTAGCGCACCACGGAGAACCGCGTGCCGCCCTCGCCGCTCAGGTTGTTGGCGGCGACGAAGATCTTGTCGGAGGCCAGCTTGCTGGCGCCGTAGAGGTTGATCGGGTTGGCCGCCTTGTCGGTGGACAGCGCCACCACCTTCTTCACCCGCGCCCGCATGGCGGCGGTCGCCACGTTCTCGGCGCCGGTGATGTTGGTGCGGATGCATTCCATCGGGTTGTATTCGGCGATCGGCACGTGCTTCAGCGCCGCGGCGTGGATCACGTAATCGACGCCGCGCATCGCCGTCTCCAGCCGCTGCTGGTCGCGCACGTCGCCGATGAAGTAGCGCATGCAGGGAAAGCGCGCGGTGGGGAAGTCCTGCGCCATCTCGTACTGCTTCAGCTCGTCGCGCGAGAAGACGATGAGGCGCGCCGGCCGGTGGTGTTCGAGGACGTGGCGGACGAACGCGCGCCCGAACGAGCCGGTTCCTCCCGTCACCAGGATCTGCGCGCCGTTCAGGTTGGGCCCGACGCCGTCGAAGGTCGCGATCTCGCTCATGCACGCACAATCCCGCTGAACGCCGAACGTCTTCGGCGACGGGAGTGTCGGGCAATAATGGTTAATATTTTGTCACTGGGTTGCCAGCCAGCCCTGATGGCCCTTTCCCATCCCGTCACGCTTGGGAAGATCCCTCCAAGGTGATGCGGGAAAAGCCTCCGCCAGTCTTCGCCTGCGGAACCGGGATTGCGCGGCTCGACCGCCCGGAATCAGACCTGGATGCGGACCGGCGACGCCCCGTTGCCCGCGGCGCCCTGCGGCTGCGCGGGAGCGGCGGGGGCCGGCGCGTCCGGCGCCTTCGACTCGGCGGCCGGTTCGGCCTCCAGCTTCTTGGCGTTCGCGTAGGCGCGCAGCTGGTTCTCGTCGGGGAACTGGCGCTCCACCTCGCCGGAGTCGGCGTTGCGGAATTCCATCACGAACACGCCGGCGCTGGCGTCGAAGTGGCTGCGCGGGTTAAAAACGACCTTGGGAACCGAGGGCTGGGCGCTTTCCGGAGCCGGAGCGGACTCCGGACGTTCCCGCGGAACGCTGGCCGAGCCGACGGCGGGAGGGGGAAGGGTCGCGAATGCGGATGTGAGCGCGTCGATGCCCATGTCACACCACCTTCGACTACGCAATATAGTTCATGATTGGTAAAGAGTCAAATGCCCAGCCCGACTTCGCCCGCGACGACTCCGGCCGAGCCCGCCTCGGACAAAGTTCATAGGACGGGCGCCGTCTGCCCAAAGAACTGGCAGAGAGTAGAACAGTGCGCATGACAGTGGAGCGGACGTGATGACTCCAGCCATCGCCGAGACTTTGGCGAAACGCGCGATGGCACTGCACGCCGACGGCCGGACGGCGGACGCGCTCGGCCTCTACGAACTGGTCGCGCGGGGTTTCCCGCTGCAGGCGGAGCCGCGCCGCCTGATCGGGCTGGCTTGCCTGGACCTCGGCCGGACGGCGCAGGCGGCGTCGCACCTCGCCTCCGCCGCGGCGCTGGCGCCGGCGCACGCCGCCGCCCTGGCCGGCCTGGGCAACGCCCTACAGCGGCTGGGGCGGCCCGAGGCCGCGCTGGCGTGGCTGCGCCGCGCCGCGGCCAGCGCCCCGCACGCGCCCGACCTGCACCTCGCCCTCGGCCACGGCCTGCTCGGCGCCGGCCGCCCGGCGGAGGCGGCCGAGGCGCTGCGCCGCTGCCTGGGCACGCCGTGCGACGACGTGCCCCTCCGTCTCACCCTGGCCGACGCCCGCCGCCGCGGCGGCGATGCCGCGGGTGCGGGGGCGGCGGCGCG
>NZ_JBOZRT010000122.1:0-2847 GCF_050789165.1 Azospirillum sp. | reverse complement strand
GACATCCTGCTGGTGCCCGACCTGGAGGCCGGCAACATGCTGGCCAAGCAGCTGTCGTTCCTGGCCAACGCCGACGCCGCCGGCATCGTGCTGGGGGCGCGGGTTCCGATCATCCTGACCAGCCGCGCCGACAACGTGCGCACCCGCCTGGCGAGCTGCGCCGTGGCCTCGCTGGTCGCCGCCGCGCGCCGCAAGCCGGCGCTGGCCCTGGCCGCCGAGTGAAGGAGGGGAGCATGTCCGCACGCAACGCCTACCTCGTCATCAACGCCGGCTCGTCGAGCCTGAAGTTCTCGGTCTTCCAGGGTCAGGGCCGCGGCGATCTGGAGGCCGTGATCAACGGCCAGATCCAGGGCATCGGCACCGAGCCCAAGTTCGACGCCAAGGACGCCGCCAAGCGCACCCTGGCCGAATACGCCTGGCCCAAGGACAAGCCCGCCGACCGGCCGGAGCTGCTGCGCTTCCTGCTGGACTGGCTGGAGATGCGGCTGGAGGGCGCCACGCTGGTGGCGGCCGGTCACCGGGTGGTGCACGGCGGCACCCGCTTCGCCGCGCCGGTGCGCATCACCCCGGCCGTGCTGGCCGAGCTGGAGGGGCTGATCCCGCTCGCCCCGCTGCACCAGCCGCACAACGTCGCGGCCATCCGCGCGCTGGCCGAGGTGTATCCGGAGCTGCCGCAGGTCGCCTGCTTCGACACCGCCTTCCACCAGACGCAGCCCTGGCAGGCGCAGACCTTCGCCCTGCCGCGCGAGCTGACCCGGGAGGGCGTGCGCCGCTACGGCTTCCATGGCCTGTCCTACGAGTACATCGCCCAGCGCCTGCCGCAGGTGGCGCCGGAGCTGGCCGACGCCCGCGTGGTGGTCTGCCACCTGGGCAGCGGCGCCAGCCTGTGCGCCATGCGCGCCGGCAAGAGCCAGGACACCACCATGGGCTTCACGGCGCTGGACGGCGTGCCGATGGGCACCCGGCCGGGCAACATCGACCCCGGCGTGCTGATCTACCTGATGCGCGAGAAGGGCATGGACGCCGACGCGCTGGAATCGCTGCTCTACAAGCGCTCCGGCCTGCTGGGCGTGTCGGGGATCTCCAACGACATGCGCGACCTGCTGGACTCCGAGGCGCCGGCGGCGGCGGAGGCGGTGGAGCTGTTCTGCCACGGCGTCGCCAAGCAGACCGCGGCGCTGGCCGCCTCGATGGGCGGGCTGGACGCGGTGGTGTTCACCGCCGGCGTGGGCGAGCACTCGGCGCCGGTGCGCGCCCGGGTGGCGGAGAAGCTGGGCTGGCTGGGCGTGACGCTCGATGCCGCTGCGAACCGGGCGAAGGCGACGCGGATCTCGGCGTCCGACAGCCGCATCCCGGTCTTCGTCATCCCCACCGACGAGGAGCGCATGATCGCCAGCCACACGCTGACCGTGCTGGACAGCGCCGCCCTCAGCAAGGCCGCGTGACATGCAGACGCTCCTGCCCCTGCTCTACTTCGGCGGCCTCGCGGGCTCCGCCCTGACGCTCCGGACGCTGAGCCGGGCGGAGGGCGGGCGGCGCGGCTACGTCTACGCCGCCGCCAGCTCGTCGATGCTGGCGGCGGTGCTGGTCCTCGGCTTCACCGGATAGGGGAGCGCGATGCCTCCGTCACCGGCCACGCCCGGGCGGGAGAGCGCCCGTCAGGGCATCCTCTCGATGCTGGCGGCGATGGTCCTGATGACCGTCATGAACGCGCTGGCCAAGCATCTGGCCGCGCACTACCCGCTGACGGAGGTGACGTTCTTCCGCAACCTCTTCGCCCTGCTGCCGGCCGCCGCCATGGTGGCGGCCGCCGGCGGGCGGGAGTGCCTGCGCACCGGGCACCGGCTGGGCCACCTGTGGCGCGCGGTGGTCGGGCTGACCTCCATGATGCTGCTGTTCTGGTCCTATCACCTGCTGCCGCTGGCCGACGCGGTGGCGATCTCCTACGCCGCCCCGCTGTTCCTCACCGCGCTGTCGGTGCCGCTGCTGGGCGAGCGGGTCGGCCCCTACCGCTGGGGCGCGGTCGCCGTCGGCTTCGCCGGCGTGCTGGTCATGGTGCGGCCGGGGGCCGGGATGCTCGACCCCGGCGCGCTGGTGGCGCTGGCCGCGGCGGTCGCCTACGCGCTGGCGATGATCGCCATGCGCCAGCTCGGCCGCACCGAGCGGCCGGTCACCACGGTGTTCTACTTCACCGTCCTGTCCACCCTGCTGAGCGCGCTGGCCCTGCCCTTCGCCTGGACCACGCCGACCTGGCCGGCGCTGGGCCTGATGGCGCTGATGGGGCTGGCCGGCGGCGGGTCGCAGTACTTCAGCACCCGCGCCTACGCGCTGGCCCCGGCGGTGGTGATCGGGCCGTTCAGCTACTCCGGGCTGATCTGGGCGATGCTGCTGGGCTGGCTGGGCTGGGGCGACGTGCCGGGCCCGGCCATGCTGGCCGGCGCCGGAATCGTCGTCGCCAGCGGCCTGCTGATCCTGCTGCGCGAGGCGCAGCGCGCCAAGGTGATCCCCGGGGTGATCCCCGAGGCGGAGCCGATCCGCCTGCCCCGGACCGGCGGCGCCCGCCCCTGCTGAGACGAATTGCCTCAGGACGGCCGCGGCCGTGCAGAAGGCGCTTGCACTCTGAACTGATATATTAGTATACTTCACTCACCGAAGCTGGAGACACCATCATGTCTGTACGGGTTGCGATCAACGGGTTCGGCCGCATCGGCCGTCTGGTTCTGCGGGCGATCTACGAGAGCGGTCGCACCGACGTCGAGGTGGTGGCGATCAACGACCTCGCCGATCTCGACACCAACGTGCACCTGCTGAAGTACGACAGCGTGCACGGCCGCTTCCCCGGCACCG
>NZ_JBOZRT010000121.1:0-4499 GCF_050789165.1 Azospirillum sp. | reverse complement strand
GAGCCGACAGGTTCGTCGTGCTCAGACCGTTCAGCTGGTCCGTGGTCAGCTGGCCGATCTGCGTCGCCGAGAACTCATTGATGTCGGCGGTGGACAGTGCGCTCAGCTGCGTCGTGGTCAGCGACTTCACCTGCGTCGCCGTCAGGCCACCAACCTGGCTGCTCGTCAACGCCGACAGGTTGGTCGTGCTGAGGTTGCTGATCTGGCTCGTCGTCAGCTGGCTGACCTGGGTGCGCGACAGCTCGTTGATGTCGGCGGTGGACAGCGCGTTCAGCTGCGCCGTGGTCAGGCTCCCGACCTGCGTCGCGGTCAGGCTGGCCACTTGCGAACTGGTCAGAGCCGACAGATTGGAACTGCTCAAGCCACTGATCTGGTTGCTGCTCAACTGGCCGATCTGCGTGGCGCTGAACTCGTTGATGTCGGCGGTGGACAGCGCGTTCAGCTGCGTCGTGGTCAGCGACTTCACCTGCGTGGCGCTCAAGCCGCCGACCTGACTGCTCGTCAGCGCCGACAGGTTCGCCGTGCTCAGGGTGGACAGCTGCCCCGTGGTCAGCCCACTGACCTGCGTCGCCGTCAAGGCGCTCAGCTTGTCGGTTCCCAGCGACGCCAGCTGATCGGTGCCCATCACCCCGATCTGCGTCTTGGTGAACTCGCGCGCATCGGTCGTGGTCAGCGCCGCCAACTGCGTGGTCGATAGCCAACCGATCTGTTGCGTCGTCAGCGAGCCGATCTGCGTCGCGCTCAACGCATTCAAGTCGGTGGTTTCCAGGGCGCCGATCTGCGCGTTGCTCAGCACTTGCAGCTGAGCCGCGCTGAAGACCAACTGCCCGACTTGAAGCGCCTGGACCTGCGTCGTCGTCAGCGCCTGCACCTGACTGGTGGTCATCGCCGAGATGTCGGCGGTCGTCAGGCTGGCGATGTTGGTGGTCGACAGCGACGAGATCTGCGCCGGCGACATATTCGTGATTGCGCTGACCATCGGAGATCTCCCAGTTACCGGCAATTATCGGAGACGATAAGAATCTGACAACCAGCGTCTCTGAACTGGTCGGCCCGATTCACCATCCCGCGCAGGAGTGTGGCTTGCCGATAGCTGGACATGATTCCGATCCTCCATTTTGAAGGGACTACTCTTTTTCAGGGTTGGTTATACCCCTTCCGAACGGGTAAGGCAAGCGCCGGCGCAGAGCTCCGGTTGAGCGTCCATACGCTTTTGAGGCACTCCCGTCGCACCCGCTCAAGGCGGAAACGCCCGTACCGGCGGGCGCTGACGCCTTCGGGAACCTGCCGTTCCCGCTTCCACCAAGGCGAATTCCGGGGTGAGTCATTGAAATCTCGGCACAACTTCCATCGCGCCCATATGCTGGCGCCGAATGCTGGGCACCACATGATCGTCTTATGGTTATGAAAGCACTAACGAGAGGAGCCGGGCGTCATCGTGCCGCAGTTCAGGCCGTGAAGTATTCGTGACATCCACGAGCAGGAACGAAACTGCCGGCCATCCATCGAAGGGCGCCACTCCCCGATGCATCCTCCTCCGCGACGGGGACGACTCGGAGCGACAGCGCCGCGCCCCGCGCGGTGTGGGTCACCGGCAGGTCTGCAGGATCCGGTCAAGCTCGCCGGCATCGATGATCATGTTGCCGTCCTCGTCGTGACGGGTGACGACGATCGGGTGGTAGGAAAAACCAAGGATGCGGCAAATCTCCCCGTAGCAGTCGTGCGTGGCCAGATAGGGCGGGAACACCTCGATCAGGTTCACCGGCGGGTTCAAGTAAACGATGTTCGTCAGCGCCGCGCCGTGCGGCGCCAGGATCGTCCGCGCCCCGTTCATCCGGCGGATCTGCTCGGACACGGTAAGCTCGCCGGCACCGAAATCCACGCGCCGGAACCTGTACCGCCCCAGCACGTCGAGAACCTCGGGCGTCTCGGCGATTCCTTCGACGCGTTGGCGGTTCGAACTTTTCCGTTCCAAATAGATGAAATCGTCGCCCGGCTGGGCGAACGTGTCCACGCATTCCCGGACGTAGTCGACGCTTTCACGCGAGAAGTAATCGTAGAACAGGATCGGGTCGACGTGGATGGCGGAGTCCTCGACCGGAACCGCCGTCCGCCCTTTCAGACAGCGCCCGAGCAGTTCGTCCTGATAGGGGAATTCCCGCAGCCGGGGGTTGATGGCGACCGCGTGGTGCCGAGCGCCGAGGAGCCGCAGGGCGCTCGCGCATTCCAGCGTGACGTGGAAATAATTGCTCGCATAAGGGCTGGCCAGAACCGGCAGGTTCTCGTACCGCTGCGTGATGGTGCTGGCGTAGAGTGAAAGGTTCGCCATCATCTCGGCGGTGAACATCTTCCGATAGCCGTCGAACGCAAAGTCATAGCGGGGAATCGGCGTCACCAGACGTTCGTTCTCCACGTCGAACCACACGCACCCACCGATGAACGAAAGAAACGTCCCCTTCAGGACACCGAGCGCGGACGTGGGATGGAACGCTCCGTCGGTCAGGCTCTCCAGTTGCACGTTCGCTCTCCACCGCGCGATCGGACCCGATCATGATGCATCCGGAAAAGGGCCGGCATGCCCTGCCGAACTCTACCCGAGCGTCGCGAAAGCAGGCAAGACGCCGACAGGCGGGAAGCCCGCCGGCGCCCGCGACCTTTGCAGAGGCATCCCGGTTGGCGGTAGGCTGTCGCCGAACACCGCCCGCCCCACAGGATTTCACCGACGATGACCGCCATTGCGCAGGCGCTTCTGCTTTTGGATGCCGAGGACCGGGTCGATGAGATGGTCCGCTACGTCCAGGAGGGTGGGCACCAGCCGGGCGACATGGTCCAGGCGATCTACCAGTTGCTCCTGTCCAAGGCGCTGAGGCCGGCGTACCTGATGGGGATGCTCCTGGCGAACGGCGGCTATGGGAATCCGGTCATTTCGATTGCCGTCGCCGCCGGAGGCCTTGTCTTCGGAAACACCGAGGAGGAGGCGCGCGGCCTGTCCGCCCTGCGCTTCCAAGCCGACTCGCTGACCGAGGCGCAGCGGGCGGAACTGTACACCGCCGTGCTGGAGCCGGTGGCCAAGGTCCTGCTCGAAGGCACGCTGCACGCGTCGGACCACCCGCGGACGTTGCGGATCCTGGAGATCCTCAAGGCGGGGACACCGCGCTTCCGCACGATCTTCGACGACCAGGCTCCCATCCCCGCGCTGAGGCTGGACGAGTTGCGCCGGCAGGGGCGCGCCCGCTCCCGCCTGATCAGCCACGCGAGTCCGCCGGCGTCGGCCCCGCGCTCGCCGCGCCGTGCCGTGGTGGCCATCCGCGAACTGTTCTTTCCCAACCACCCCAACTCACGGCCGCTGGACCTCGGGCCGCGTCTGGTCGCCGCCATGGAGGGGTATGGCTGGCGGCCGCGTTTCTACGGCATGCCCTGCCGGAACCTGATCGAGGAGTACCGGGCCGTCGCCGAGCTTTGCGCGGCACACGAGGCCGAGGTGCTGGTCCTCGACGACAACCTCATGGAGGCGGAGTACGCGCGGCCGGCGCGCGCGGCGATGATCGCCCGGCTGCGCCAGGAGTTGCCGGAGCTGAAGATCGTGTCGATCCTGTTCGATACCTGGTCGCTCGATCCCGCGGTGATGACCGACGCGCTGGCCGGAGTCGATTGCGTCTGGGAGACGACGTCGCCGTCGCTGCCGCTGTGGCGTGAGCCCGCCTTTGCCGGCCGGGTGCTGCACATACAGGTGCCGCACGCCGGAAACGACGCCGAGCCCGGCATGCCGCTCGACGGCCGTCTGTGCTTCTGCGGCGGTGTGAAGGGGTACAACTGGCACCGCGCCTTCTGGCTGGCCGCGGCGGCCGAACGCGGGCTGCCGGTCGAGCAGCGGCTGTCCTCCCACCAGTCCGACGGCCTGCCGGCGCTGGAGAGCTATGCCCTCTACATGCAGCAGATCCGCAACGCGCCCTGCTCGCTGAACCTCTCCATGCGCTCGGACCTGAGCTGCATCGTCACCGGCCGCAGCTTCGAGACGATCATCGGCGGCTCGCTGCTGGTGCAGGAGGCGACTCCGGACATGGACTACTACTTCACCGCCGGCGAACACTATCTGAGCTTCGAGACGCTGGCCGAGTTGGTCGCCGTGATCCGCTTCCTCGCCGAGCACCGCGACGAGGCCGAGGAGGTCCGCCGCTGCGGCAACGCCTTCGCACGCGAGCGCTACAGCGACGACCGCCTGATCGGCTACCTGGACAAGCGGCTGTTCTTCCCGGACTGAGCGGGACCTACGCCTCGCCTGCCGGCTCCCGCCACTGGGCTGGCTCAGTGCCCCGCCTCCGGCGGGGGAGCCGGAGGGGGGCAAGCTCCTGGCAGCCGAAACGCCGACGCCCGCCGCTGGTGAGAGCGGCGGGCGTCGGCAATGGTGAAGAGCGATCGCTATGATCCGTGTGTCTGGTGAACGCCTTGAAGACCTGGCGGCGACCTACTCTCCCACGTCTTGAGACGCAGTACCATCG
>NZ_JBOZRT010000120.1:0-12280 GCF_050789165.1 Azospirillum sp. | reverse complement strand
GGGATCCAGGATGAGCCCCGACAGGGGCGACATGAGTCATGAGGCTCGCGGACGCGAGCACTGGATCCCCGCCTTCGCGGGGATGACGGCGAAAAGAAGATCCGAACGCTAAACTTAGCGCCTGTGGGGACAAGCCCGGGCATGACGGTAAAAGGGAGGAGCGCCATCCTAAACTTAGCGCCTGTGCGCTTTCGCGGGGATGACGGGTGAGAGAAGCGAAGGAATGCAGCCACGCCCCTTTCCCGGACAGCCGTGCGCAAAGGCGGGAATAACGATTTGGAAGAGATGACCGCCGCGCCGCCAGTGAATGGAACAGTGTGGAACACCGTGGAACAGTGTGCAGGGGCTGTTCAGTTCACCATCCCCCACCGGCCCCGCGCGTGCGCACACCTCGGCCGCTTGCGACTTCATTCCTAGCACGACATGCCGGCCAAGGCAAGAAAAAGCCCCTCTCCGAGGAGAGGGGCTCGTTGCGACCGTCAGTGCACCGAGGCGCTGCGTCCGCTGAGCGCGAAGCCCAGCGGCGGGCGTTCCGGCGCCTTGAAGCCGTGGCCGCGGTCGTCCTCCACCGGCAGGCCGTCCAGCGCCAGCTTGCCGTCCACCACGGACAGGGTGAGCGTCGTGCGCTCCTCCTCCTCGCGGTCGAGCAGCAGTTCGGCGATGGGGTCCTCGACGTAGGTCTGCACCGCCCGCTTCAGCGGACGCGCCCCGAACGCCGGATCCCAGCCAAGGTCGCCGAGGCGCCGCTTGGCCTCCCCGTCCGCCACCAGCGTCAGGCCCCGCTCGGCCAGCCGCTCGTTCACGCGGGCGAGCTGGATGTCGACGATGCTCGCCATCTGCTCGCGGTCCAGGCGGCGGAAGATCAGCACGTCGTCCAGCCGGTTCAGGAACTCCGGCCGGAAGGCGCGGCGCACCGCGTCCATCACCTCGACGCGGACGGAGTCCATGGACTCGCCCTCGCCCAGTCCGGTGAGCGCCTCGGCGCCGAGGTTCGACGTCATGATCAGGATCGCGTGGCGGAAGTCCGCCGTGCGCCCCTGCCCGTCCGTCAGCCGCCCGTCGTCGAGCGCCTGGAGCAGCACGTTCAGCACGTCCGGATGCGCCTTCTCGACCTCGTCGAGCAGAATCACCTGATACGGCCGGCGCCGGATCTTCTCGGCTAGCGTGCCGCCGTCGTCATAGCCGACGTAGCCCGGCGGCGAGCCGACCATGCGGCTGATCGTGTGCTTCTCCATGTACTCCGACATGTCGAGCCGGGTGATCGCCGTCTCGTCGTCGAACAGGAAGCCGGCCAGCGCCTTGGCCAGTTCGGTCTTGCCGACGCCGGTCGGGCCGAGGAACAGGAACGAGCCGGTCGGCCGGTTCGGGTCCTTCAGGCCGGCGCGGGCGCGCCGCACCGCCTTCGACACGGCGCGGACGGCCTCCGCCTGCCCGACGACGCGCTCGCCCAGCTTGTCCTCCATGCCCTTGAGGCGGGTGCGCTCGCCCTCCAGCATCTTGTCCACCGGGATGCCGGTCCAGCGCGTCACCACGTTGGCGATGTCGCGGGACGTCACCTCCTCGCGCTCGGTCGAGGCGCGGGCCTCGGCCTCGGCGAGGCGCCTCTCCAGGTCGGGGATGACGCCGTAGGCCAGCTCGCCGGCCTTCGCCCATTCGCCGTCGCGCTGCGCGCGCTCCAGCGTGGTGCGGGCCTGGTCCAGCTCCTCCTTGAGGCGCCGGCCCTCGGTGCGGCGGCTCTGCGAGGCGCGCCATTCCTCCTCCATGGAGGACTGGCGGGCCTCCGCCTCGGCCAGCTCGTGCTCAAGCTTCTCCAGGCGCTCGCGCGAGGCGGCGTCGGGCTCGGCCTTCAGGGCCTCGCGCTCGATCTTCAGCTGGGCGACGCGGCGGCCGACGGCGTCGAGCGCCTCCGGCTTGCTGTCGATGGCCATGCGCAGGCGGCTGGCGGCCTCGTCCACGAGGTCGATGGCCTTGTCGGGCAGCCGGCGGTCGGCGATGTAGCGCGCCGACAGGCTGACCGCCGCGACCACCGCCGCGTCGGCGATGCGCACGCCGTGATGCACCTCGTACTTGCCCTTGATGCCGCGCAGGATCGACACCGCGTCCTCGGCCGAGGGCTCGTCCACGTTCACCGGCTGGAAGCGCCGCGCCAGGGCGGCGTCCTTCTCGATGTAGCGGCGGTACTCGTCCGGCGTGGTGGCGCCGACGCAGCGCAGCTCGCCGCGCGCCAGCGCCGGCTTCAGCATGTTGGCGGCGTCCATGGCGCCGTCGCCGCGGCCGGCGCCGATCAGGGTGTGCAGCTCGTCGATGAACAGGATGATGCGCCCCTGGGCGGCCTGCACCTCGGTCAGCACGGCCTTCAGCCGCTCCTCGAACTCGCCGCGGAACTTGGCGCCGGCCAGCAGCGCGGTGAGGTCGAGCGCCAGCACCTGGCGGTCCTTCAGTCCCTCCGGCACGTCGCCCGACGCCAGGCGCTGGGCCAGACCCTCCACGACGGCGGTCTTGCCGACGCCGGGCTCGCCAATCAGCACGGGGTTGTTCTTGGTGCGGCGGGCGAGCACCTGGATGGTGCGGCGGATCTCGTCGTCGCGGCCGATGATGGGGTCGAGCTTGCCCTGCCGCGCCTCCTCGGTAAGGTCGCGGGCGTACTTCTTCAGGGCTTCCCAGCCCTGCTCGGCGTCCTCCGCCTCGGCCTTGCGGCCCTGGCGCAGGTGTTGCACCGCCTGGGTCAGGCCCTGCAGATCGACGCCGGCGCGCAGGAACTCGTTGCGCAGCGGGGTGGCGAGGCCCTCCAGCAGGCGCTCGGCGGAGACGAAGCGGTCGCCGGAGGCGCGGGCGGCCTGCACGGCGCCGTTCAGCACGCCGGCCAGCGCCGGGGACATGTAGATCGGATGCGGGCCGGGGCCCTCGTTGGTCGGTTGGCTCTCCAGCGTCTCCTCGGCGGCGGCAAGCAGCAGATCGGGGTCGCCGCCGGCATCGCGCAGGATGCGGCGCGTCTGCCCGTCGGCGTCGTCGAGCAGCGCCTTCACGAGGTGTTCGGGGAGCAGGTTCTGGTGGCGGCCGGCCAGGGCCGTCATCTGCGCAGCCTGGATCGCGCCGCGCGCACGTTCGGTGAATTGACCGAAGTCCATAAGGCACTCCGTTATGGTTCCGCCCTCTTCCGGAGGCGCGGCGAGGGCGCCGGTGGAACGGCCCGCACCATGCGCAGCCGCCCGTCGTCCCCAGGCCTATCAGGTGGGAAAACCCACACCCCCGTTCAAGGCCGGGGAGGAACCTCCGAGGTGCCCCGCCCGTTTGCAGGGCAAGGGCCCGAGGGTCCGCACTCCAAGGAGGGAAGACACCATGAGGGATTACGAGGACCGCTGGGGACGTGGCCGCCGGGATTGGGACGACACCCGCGACTACGCGCGGCGCGACTACGAGTACCGCGGCGGCGGCAGCTACCGCGGCGATATGGACCGCGACCGCAGCTACGGCCGGGGCATCGAGCGCGCGATGGACCGCGGCGCCGACTACGCCCGCGGCATGATGGACGACATGCGCCGCTACGCCCGCGGCGACTACGGCCGCGAGGACTATGGCCGCGACGACAACCGGACGCGCGACTACGGAAGCCGGGACTACGGCTACCGCGACTACGGCAGCGACATGGGCCGGGATACGGGCCGGGAAATGGGCAGCGGCTACGGCGAGGACCGCAGCTACGGCTACGAGCGCGACCGCTCCATGGGCGGGCGCGATTATTACGGCAGCGGCTCCTACGGGCGGTCGCGCGGCGAGGAGCGGGGCTATGGCGGCCGTGGCCGCAACGAGGACCGCGGCTTCCTGGAACGGGCCGGCGACGAGGTCGCCTCCTGGTTCGGCGACGAGGACGCCGAGCGGCGGCGCCGCATGGACGAGGCGCGCGACCACCGCGGCCGCGGCCCGCGCGGCTACACCCGGTCCGACGACCGCATCCGCGATGACGTCAGCGACCGGCTGACCGACGACCCGTACGTCGATGCGTCCGACATCGACATCAGCGTCAGCAACGGCGAGGTCACGCTGACCGGCCACGTCGACCACCGGAGCGCCAAGCGCCGCGCCGAGGACCTCGCCGAGGCGGTCTCCGGCGTGACCCACGTGCAGAACAACCTGCGCGTCCGCCAGAGCACGGGCATGGGGAGCGGCATGAGCACCGGAACCAGCGCCGGCGCCAGCGCCATGGCCGGCATGGGCGGCACCAGCACCACCACCACCGGTGTCGGCACGGGCACCGGCACGACCACCGGAACCGGGACCACGGGCACCACCACGGGCACCGGGGCCGGCACCCGGACGCGCACCTGACGCACACGGCGCCCGGCGGACGGTCCGCCGGGCGCCGCCTTCAGGACGGAGAGGACAACGATGCGCACGTTTCTGATCGGCACGGCGGCGGCCCTGGCCCTCGCCATGGGCGGCGCGGCCGCCGCGGATCCCGGTACGCCCGGCGCCACCAACTGGGACGGCCGCGGCACGGCGCCGGGCGCCGGCTCGACGCAGACCTACACCTACGGCTCCGGCGGCACGACGACGACCACCACCACGACCACGACGCTGTACCCGCCGTCGGTGCCGCTGACCGGCTACACGCCGTACGGGCCGAGCGACCACAGCCTGCCGGACCAGGGCACCTCCGGTTCGTCGCCGCACGCCAGCCAGATCCCGACCGGCACGCACTGCCCGCCGGGCACGCCGGACTGCGGCGGGGCGTACCGGTAGGAGGCTGATTGCCCCCCTCCCCATCCCTCCCCCGCTTCGCGGTGGAGGGGGTCTGCCGACGATGCGGTGGAGTTCCCCTCCACCTCGAAGAGGGGGAGGGTTAGGGAGGGGGCATCAGGCGCCTACAGTGCCCCCACCACGTCGGCCGGCAGTTCCGCGTCCGCGGCGGCGCCGTTGCCGAGCGGGAAGACCAGCGTGAAGCAGGTGGAGCCGGCCGCGGTCAGCGACGCCTCGCCGCCCAGCTTGGCGGCCAGCGACTGCACGATCTGCAGGCCGAGGCTGCTCGCCTTGCGCCAGTCGAAGCCGGGCGGCAGGCCGATGCCGTTGTCCCGCATGGTCAGGCGCGCCCGCGCCCCCTGCCGCTCCAGCGCGATGCGCAGCTCGCCGGGGTGGCCGGGCGGGAACGCGTGCTTCAGCGCGTTTGAGAAGATCTCGTTGACAATCAGCGCCAGCAGGATGCCCTGCGTCATGTCGAGGGTGAGGTCGTCGCACTCGATGGCGATCGCCACCCGGTCGCCGGCGCCGTAGGATTCCTTGAGCTGGTCGGTGAGGTCGCGCAGGTACTCGCGGAACTCCAGGCCGGCGCGGTCGCCGGCGCCGCTCAGCATCTCGTGCACCAGGCTCATGGCGTGGACGCGGTTGACCGAGTCCTGCAGGGCCTTGCGCACGCCGTCGTCGCTCATCTGGATCGACTGCAGGCGCAGCATGCTGGAGATGACCTGGAGGTTGTTCTTCACGCGGTGGTGCACCTCCTGCACCAGCACCTCCAGCTGCCGGTTGGCGCTGCGCAGGTCGGAGGTGCGGGCCTCCACCGTGCTCTCCAGCAGGCGCTTGGCCTCCTCGTCGCGGCGCGCCTGCCGGAACACGAAGATCGTAAGCGCGCCCAGCGCCGCCAGCGCCACCGCCGCCATGGCGCCGGGCACCCGCGATTCCTCGAACCAGACGCGCAGCAGCGCCGGCCGGTCGATGGCCACGCTGACGTACAGCGGCACGTTCTCGATCTTGGCGTAGCCGAGGATCAGCTCCTCCCCGTCGGCCTTGCCCGACACGGTGGCCAGCTCGGTCGATGGCGAGCTGCCGATCGCCTTGCGGATCAGCGCCTCGCCTTGCAGGCGGCCCGGGTTGTCGGGCGCGACGTTGCCGGGCTGGCGCACCAGCGGCTGGAAGTCGGAGCGGAACAGCGAGATCGTCGGGTCGAAGGGCAGGTTGATGGAGCGGTAGAACTCGGCCAGGTAGTTGGTCGCGATGATCGCCGCGGCGACCCCGCGGAACTCCCCGTCGTCGCCGTAGATGCCGCGGCTCAGCACGAAGCCGGGGTTGCCGGTGGTGCGGCTGATCAGCAGGCGGCTGACGTACAGGCCGCGGCGCCCATCGCGGTGGCTGGTGAAGTACTCGCGGTCCGAAACGTCGACGTCCGGCGCCGGGAAGCTGTTGCTGACCAGCCGGATGCGCCCCTCGGCATCGGTCAGGAACAGCGCGTCGGTGTAGGGGAAGCGGTCGCTCAGCCGCTCCAGCGCCTGGGCGGCGCGGCGCGAGCCGGACACCTTCTCCCACGGCTCGCCCTCCAGCGCGGCGACCGCCTCGCTGGTGGCGAGGTCGGCCGCCTCGAACAGGCGGGAGCCGTGGTCGGCGAAGAAGAAGGCGGTGTCGTGCGCCTGCTGTTCCGCACGCGTGACGAGACGGTCGTAGCTCGCCACCGCGAACAGCCCGAACACGCCGGCCACCACGCCCAGGCAGGCCAGCGCCGCGTAGCCGGCCAGCCGGTCGCGGCCGAGCCGGCGGGTGCGCATCGCGCCTTTACCGGCCATGGCCCATCACCGTCTGGATCGCCTGACGCAGCACCGAGGGCAGGTACGGCTTGCCGATCGCCATGGCGTCGGGCAGGCCGCGGTCGCGCAGCTCGCGCCAGTTGCCGGTGACGAACAGAACCGGGGTCGGCGTGCGCGCCTGGATCGCCTTCACCGCGTCGATGCCGTCCATCGGACCGGGCAGGCGGATGTCGGCGAGGATCAGGTCGGGGCGCTCGCGCCCGGCGGCCTCCAGGGCCTCCTCGGCGGTGCCGGCGACGGCGGCCACCTCGCACCCCAGCTCCCCCAGGATCGCCTTGAGGTCGAGGACGATGAGAGGCTCGTCCTCGATGATCAGCACCCGAATGGGCATGGTCTCGTCCTTTGTCATGGGTCGGCGGCCCGCGTTACGGTGCCGTCACCTCCCTGGTTGCCGGCTGGTCGAGCTGTACGCGCAGCGCGCGGGCCAGTTCGTGCCGGTAGTAGGGCTTCTGCAGCAGCGGCGCCTCGACGCGCACCTGCTTGGAGCGGGCGAGCGCGAACTCCGGGTAGGCGGAGGTGTAGAGCACCCGCAGGCCGGTCCGCTCCGCCACCGCGGTCGCCGCGAGGTCGAAGCCGTTCATGCCGCCGGGCATGGCGATGTCGGTGAACAGGATGTCGGGCCTCAATCCCTCGCCCAGCCGATCCAGCGCCGCCGCGGCGTGCGGCGCCTCGATGACGGTGTAGCCGAGGTCGCGCAGCTCCTCCGCCGCCATCTGGCGCACGCCGTGGTCGTCCTCGACCAGCAGCACCGTCTCGCCGGGACGGGCGGGCGGGCAGTCGGCCTCCTCGGCCAGGGTCAGCACCGGCTTCGGCGCCGGCTCGGCCGAACGCGGCAGCAGGATGCGGATGCTCGTCCCCTTGCCGACCTCGCTGTCGATGCGGATGGCGCCGCCCGACTGCTTGACGAAGCCGTAGATCATGCTCAGGCCCAGGCCGGTGCCGCGGCCCAGCTCCTTGGTGGTGAAGAACGGCTCGAAGGCGCGGTCGCGCACCGCGGGCGGCATGCCGGTGCCGGTGTCCGCCACCGCGAGGTGGATGTAGTCGCCGGGCGCCGCCTCGGGGAAGACGCGGTCGCCGTCGCCGATGGTCAGGTTCTCCGTCACGATGCTGATGGTGCCGCCGTCCGGCATGGCGTCGCGGGCGTTGACCACGAGGTTGAGCAGCATGGACTCGACCTGCGCCCGGTCCACCACCAGCGCGCCGAGGTCGGCCGCCAGCTTCGTCTCGATGGCGATCTCGTCCTCCAGCGTGCGGCGGAACATCTGCATCATGTCCCGCACCATGCCGTTGACGTCGAGCGGGACCGCCTGCAACGGCTGGCGCCGCGCGAAGGCGAGCAGCTGGCGCGTCAGGTCGGAGCAGCGCAGCGCCCCCTGCATCGCCATGTCCACGCGCATCGCCAGCTTGGCGTCGCCGCCGTTCTGAAGGACCGTTTGCACGCGCTCCAGGTTGCCGATGATGACGGCCAGCATGTTGTTGAAGTCGTGCGCGATGCCGCCGGTCAGCTGGCCCAGCGCGTCGATCTTCTGCACCTGGGCCAGCTGCTCCTCGGCCTTGCGGCGGTCGGTGATGTCGAGCCACGTGCCGACCAGCTCGCGCGCCGACGTCGCCCCGTTGCCGCCGCCGCGCACCAGCACCCCCTGGTCGAGGATGTGGCGGTATTCGCCGTCGGCCGCCTTCCAGCGGTACTCGATGGTGAAGGCGCCGGACGCCAGCGCCGCCGCCTTCTCGGTCAGCGCACGGTTGAGGTCGTCGGGGTGGATGCGCGACTGCCAGAGGTCCGGCGCGTCGGCGAAGGCCTGCGCCGCGAAGCCGGACAGGCTGTGGATGGTGTCGCCGACGAACTGCGGGCCGGGCAGGCCGTCGCTCTCGGTGCTGGCCAGATCGACGCTGTAAAGCGCCACCGGCAGCGAGCGGACGATGGCCCCCCGCCGCTCCTCGACGCGCTGCAGCGCCTCCTCCGCCATGCGGCGTTCGGCGTTGGCGCGGATGTTGTCGTCCAGCAGCTTCTGCTTGATGGCGACCTGCCGCTGCAGCTCCCGCGACTTGTTGAACAGGTCGACGAACACCGCGACCTTGGAGCGCAGCACCACCGGATCGGCCGGCTTCAGGACGTAGTCGACGGCGCCGGCGGAATAGCCGCGGAAGAAGTGCACGTCGTCCTTGTCGACGCCCGACAGGAAGATGATCGGCACGTTGCGGTTGCGTTCGCGCTGGCGGACCATGGACGCCACCTCGTAGCCGTTCAGGCCCGGCAGGTGGACGTCCAGCAGGATCAGCGCGAAGTCGCGCTTGAGCAGGTGGCGCAACGCCTCCTCGCCCGACCCGGCCTTGACCGCGTCGATGTCGAGGGTGGACAGCGCCTGCTCCAGCGCGAACAGGTTGTGCGGGTCGTCGTCGACGAGCAGGACGCTCGCCCGCGTGTCATACCCGAAGCCCAACGCCCCGGTATCCCCGTTGCCGGCGATCATCGATGCAGCCACGCCCGCAGCGTGGCGAGCAGGCGGTCGACCTCGACCGGCTTGGCGATGTAGTCGCTGGCCCCGGCCTCCAGGCACTTCTCGCGGTCGCCCTGCATGGCCTTCGCGGTCACGGCGATCACGGGGAGGTGCTGGAAGTCCTCGATGGTGCGGATCTCCCGCATCACCTCGTAGCCGTCCATCTCCGGCATCATGACGTCGACCAGGGCGACATCGACGCCCGGGTTGGACTTCAGCAGGTTGATGCCGTCGCGGCCGTTCTCGGCGAAGAGGACGTTCATCCGGTGCTGCTCCAGGACGCTGGTCATGGAGAAGATGTTGCGGATGTCGTCATCGACAATGAGGATCGTGCGGCCGGTCAGGGCGCTCTGCTCCTGCCGCAGCGCCTCGACCTTGTGCCGGTCCTCCGGCGTCAGGTTCGACAGCGGCCGGTGCAGCAGCTTGGCGGTTTCGTCCAGCAGCTGGTCCGGCGTCCCGGCGTGGCGCAGCAGGACGGTCTGGCCCAGCACGTCCAGCTTCTCCGCCTCGGCGTCGGTCAATGGCTTCTTCAGGTAGACCACCACCGGCAGCGCCGGGTTGTTGTCGCGGATCCGCTCGATCAGCGGGATCATCGCCGAGCGCGGCAGGCCGGAGCTGAGGACCACGCAGTCGAACGGTTCCTTCTCCAGCAGGCGTTGCGCCTCCTTGGCCGTGGCGGCCTCGGTGATCTGCACGTCCTCGCCGGCGATCTGCGCCGACAGCTCGGCGCGCAGGTCGGCGTCGCTGACCACCAGCAGCACCCGCATCAGGTCGCGCGCCACCACGCCGCGCAGCGCGGTGAAGGCGGCGCCGAGCTTCTGCAGATCGACCGGCGTGGTGGTGACGCCGAAGGCGCCGACGTCGCGGCAACGCTGCCGACTCTCCTCGGGCGCGATGACGTGCGCCGGGATGTGCCGCAGTTCCAGGTCGTGCTTGATGAGTTCGAGCAGCGCCAGCCCGTCGATGTCGGGCAGGTGCAGGTCGATGGTGACGGCGCTGGGCTTCACCTTGCGGATCAGCGGGATGGCGGCGTTGCCGGTCTGCGACAGGACCACCTTGAAGTCCTTCTCGCGCGCCAGCTCCATGATCGAGCGGGCGGCGGCCGGGTCCGGCTCCACCAGCACCATCACCATGTCGCCGCCGGTCAGCGCCTCACGGTCGTCGTGGTGGTCGGTCTGCGCCAGCATGAAGCGCTCGGCAGCCGCCGCGGTGGCGGTGCTGACCGGGGCGTGCGCCGCGGCGGGCTTCTCGGCCGCCGCCTCCAGCCGCATCGGCAGGTACAAGGTGAAGGTGCTGCCTTCGCCCGGCGCGCTGGCGACGCGGATCTCGCCGCCCAGACGCTGGGCGATCTCGCGGCTGATCGACAGGCCGAGGCCGGTGCCGCCGTACTTGCGGCTGGTGGTGCCGTCGGCCTGCTGGAACGCCTCGAAGATGATGCGCTGCTTGTCCTCGGCGATGCCGATGCCGGTGTCGGTGACCGAGAAGGCGAGCACCTGCTCCGCCCCGGTGAGCGCGCCGTTCTGCGGGTCCCAGCCCTCCGGCACCGGCGCGATGCTCAGCGTCACGCCGCCGGCGTCGGTGAACTTGAAGGCGTTCGCCAACAGGTTGTTGATGACCTGCTGCAGGCGCTTCTCGTCGGTGCGGATGATCTTCGGCACCGCCTCGTCCATGGCGATGCTGAAGGACAGCTTCTTGTTCTGCGCCACCTGGCGGAACGAGCGCTCCAGGTGCTCCACCATGTCGGGGAGCTGGACGTCGCCCACCTCGATGGACACCGTGCCGGACTCGATCTTCGACAGGTCGAGGATGTCGTTGATCAGCGCCAGCAGGTCGGAGCCGGCGGCGTGGATGGTGCGCGAGAACTCGATCTGCTTGTCGTTCAGGTTGCCCTGCGGGTTGTCGGCCAGCAGCTTCGACAGGATCAGCAGGGAGTTGAGCGGCGTGCGCAGCTCGTGGCTCATGTTGGCCAGGAACTCGCTCTTGTACTTGGAGGTGAGGGCCAGCTGCTCGGCCTTCTCCTCCAGCGCCCGCTTGGCCATCTCGACCTCGCGGTTCTTCGCCTCCACCTGCATCTTCTGGCGGGACAGCAGCTCCGCCTTCTCCTCCAGCTCCTCGTTGGTGCGGCGCAGCTCGTCCTGCTGGGACTTGAGCATCTCCTCCGACTGGCGGAGCGACGTGGCTTGCTGCTCCAGCCGGTCGTTGGTCTTCTTCAGCTCCTCCTGCTGGCTCTGCAGCTCGGAGGTCAGCAGCTGCGACTGCTTCAGCAGGCCCTCGGTGCGCATGGTCGCGGCGATCGTGTTCAGCACGATGCCGATCGACTCCATGAGCTGGTCGAGGAAGCTGCGGTGCGTCTCGCTGAACAGGCTGAAGGAGGCCAGTTCGAGCACCGCCTTCACCTCGCCCTCGAAGAGGACGGGCAGCACGATGATGCTCATCGGCGGGGATTCGCCGAGGCCTGAGTTGATCTGGATGTAGTCGCTGGGCACGTTGGTCAGCAGGATCGGCTGCTTCTCGAACGCGCACTGGCCGACCAGCCCCTCGCGCAGCTTGAAGCTGTTGGAGAGGTGCTTGCGGGTCTTGTAGGCGTAGGAGGCGACGAGGTCGAAGGTGACCTCCTCGTCCTCGGTGCTGGCGATGTAGAAGACGCCGTGCTGCGCCATCACCAGCGGCGCCAGCTCGGACAGGATCAGGTTGGAGACGGTGACCAGATCGCGCTCGCCCTGCAGCATGCGGGTGAACTTGGCGAGGTTGGTCTTCAGCCAGTCCTGCTCCGCGTTCTTCAAGGTGGTGTCCTTGAGGTTGCGGATCATCTCGTTGATGTTGTCCTTCAGCGCCGCGACCTCGCCCGAGGCCTCGACGGTGATGGACCGGGTCAGGTCGCCCTTCGTCACGGCGGTGGCGACCTCGGCGATGGCGCGCACCTGGGTGGTCAGGTTGGCGGCCATGGCATTGACGTTGTCCGTCAGGTCGCGCCACACGCCCGTGGCGCCCGGCACCTTGGCCTGACCGCCCAGCTTGCCCTCGATGCCGACCTCGCGGGCGACGTTGGTGACCTGATCGGCGAAGATGGCGAGCGTCTCGATCATGCCGTTGATGGTGTCGGCCAGCGCGGCGATCTCGCCCTTGGCGTCCACCGTCAGCTTGCGCTTCAGGTTGCCCTGGGCGACGGCGGTGACGACCTCGGCGATGCCGCGCACCTGATTGGTCAGGTTG
>NZ_JBOZRT010000119.1:0-2064 GCF_050789165.1 Azospirillum sp. | reverse complement strand
GCTCTACCCGATGCCCTACGCCGGCGGCGAGGTGCCGGAGACCAACCTCGGCCTCATGCCGTGCCTGGTCACCAGCTACGAGCAGGGCATGAAGTGGAAGAAGGCGGAAATCGGCCGGGAGCTGACCCGCATCCTGGAATCCAAGGGCATCGTGCTGCTGAGCTGGGTCTGGCAGTCGGGCAGTACCGCGTCGCGCGGCGGCCCGGTGGTCGAGCCGGACGACGTCAAGGGCCTGAAGGTGCGCGGCGGCTCGCGCGAGATGGACATGATGCTGAAGGCCGCCGGCGCCGCGGTCAGCACCATCCCGTCGAACGAACTCTATGCGGGCATGCAGACCGGCGCGGTGGACGCCGCCATCACCTCGGCGACCAGCCTGATCTCCTTCAAGCTGGAGGAGCTGTCGAAGAACCTCACGGTCGGCCGGCAGGGCAGCTACTGGTTCATGCTGGAGCCGCTGATGATGTCGAAGCAGATCTTCGACGCGCTGCCCGCCGACCAGCAGAAGGTGCTGGTGCAGGTCGGCGAGGACATCGAGGCGTTCGGCTACGAGCAGGCGCGCGCCGACGACGCCCGCATCTCCGAGATCTACGGCAAGGCCGGGGTCAAGGTGCAGGAGATGTCGGCGGCCACCGTCGGCCGCTGGCGCGACATCGCCCGCGAGACCGCCTGGAAGGACTTCGCCGAGCGCACCAAGGACGGCGCCCGCCTGCTGAAGCTGGCGGAGTCCGTCTGATGTCCACCGCCGAACGGAACCTGGTGATCGAGGCGGCGGCCCGGCCGGTGCAGCGGGCGCCGGGTCTCCGCGTGGTGGGGGCGCTGCTGGACGTGGTGAACCGGGTGGTGGTGGTGGTGTCGGCCATCGCGCTGGTGGTCGCCGGCGTGGTGCTGACCCATGAGGCGGTCGTCCGCTACGTCTTCCGCCACCCGGCGGACTGGCAGGACGAGATGGCGGTGTTCCTGCTGGTCGGCGCCACCTTCATGTCGGCCGCCTGGGTGCAGGCCCGGCGCGGCCACGTCGCCATCGACGCGGTGGCGGAGCTGCTGCCGGCCGGCGTCGACCGGGTGCGCCGCTTCCTTGCCGACATCGCCTCGCTGGCCTTCTGCGCCTTCTTCGCCTGGAAGTCCTGGGCGCTGTTCCACGAGGCGTGGGAGGACGGCATGGTCACCCAGTCCACCTGGGCGCCGCCCCTGTGGATCCCGTACTCGGTCATGTCGCTCGGCATGACGCTGCTGTCGCTGCAGATGCTGCTGCAGATCCTCGACTCGCTGCTCGGCAGCCGGGAGGAGGCGTGATGGGCGCGCTGGAACTCGGCCTGCTGTACGGCGCCGCGACGCTGGGCATCCTGTTCACCGGCATCCCCATCGCCTTCGCGCTGGGGCTGGTGGCGCTGATCTTCATGTGGATCTTCATGCCGGCGGCGTCGCTCGACACCATCGCGCAGAACGTCTACGAGGAGATGGCGAGCATCACGCTGCTGACCATCCCGCTGTTCATCCTGAAGGGTGCGGCCATCGGCAAGTCGCGCGCCGGCGCCGACCTCTACGAGGCGCTGCACGCCTGGCTGCATAAGGTGCCGGGCGGGCTGGGCGTCGCCAACGTCTTCGCCTGCGGCCTGTTCGCCGCCATGGCCGGCTCCAGCCCCGCCACCTGCTCGGCCATCGGCTCCGCCGGCATCCCGGAGATGCGGCGGCGCGGCTATTCCGGCGGCTTCGCCTCGGGGATCATCGCGGCCGGTGGGACGCTGGGCATCCTGCTGCCACCGTCGATCACCATGATCCTCTACGCCGTCGCCGCCGAGCAGTCGCTGGGCCGGCTGTTCCTCGCCGGCATCGGCCCCGGCCTGCTGCTGGTGGCGCTGTTCGCCGTCTACGCCGTGGTCCGGTTCCGCCAGGAGAAGGCCGCCGCCGGCCCGGACTCGCCGCTCCTGAAGAAGGAGTCCTTCACGACGCGCGAGAAGCTGTCGACGCTGCCGCGGGTGCTGCCGTTCGTCATCCTGCTGACCGGCGTCATGGTGGCGCTGTACGGCGGCTTCGCCACGCCGTCGGAGACCGCCGGCCTGGGCG
>NZ_JBOZRT010000013.1:0-11902 GCF_050789165.1 Azospirillum sp. | reverse complement strand
TTCATCGAGATCGCCTTCATCTCCATCCTCTCACGCCGTCTGAAGCGGCTCATTACCCAAGCCGCTCCCGCGTGACATCCACGAACAGCTTCTTAAGGGAGCGTTCGTCTCCAGCAACGACGGACCGTTCACCAGCGACTTCGCCCGCATTACCCCGCCGCAGCTGCGCAACCTGCCCTACCTCAAGGCCATCGCCGACAGCCTCAACGTCAAGGTGTGAGGTGGCGGCGTTACTTGCGCCACCAAATGGTTTGAACTCTCAGGACTTGCGTTATCTTGAGAAGAGCGTTGCTCTGCTGGTTGCAACCGGAGCGGTATGAGCGTAGGCTGTGAGGTGCAAAACGCACGAGGACGTCCGTCATGATGAACATCGGATCCACCATCGCCGCGGCAGTGCAGACGCCCACGGTGGCAAAACCCATCATCAGCGCCAAACCGCAGGCCACCGCCGCCACCGGCGAGGCCAGCGGCAATCAGCTCTTCAAGAATGCCCCCGAAATGGTCGAGTTCGCCGAGAACTTCCTCGACAAGCTCACCAGTTCGCTGGGCCTTGCTGAAGGCCTGCGGCGCAGCCTTACGCCGGAGCAGTTCGAGCGCGATAAAAGAATTCATGGCGAGGAGACGGCAAAACTACGGCGAGCCGCAGACGAAGAGCTAATGCACAAGGCCGAGCAAATGGCCCAAACCGACGCCGCCGCCCTGCGCGGAGCATTCTCGGTGTCCGGCGACTTGATCAAGACGGACGAGGCGGGCAACCGCACGCTGGGCAGGTTCGCGCTGTCTGGACAGGGCAACGGCTTCGCGGTGCGGATCGACAGCGAGAAGGGGGCGTTCGTCTCCAGCGGCGACGGGCCGTTCACTAGCGACTTCGCTCGTATCACCCCGCCGCAACTGCGCAACCTGCCCTACCTCAAGGCCATCGCCGACAGCCTCAACGTCAAGGTTTGAGGCCGGTCGTACCGCACCCGCGCGCACAGCCTCCATTGGCCGCTCCGGTCGCGCTTCCGGCGCGGAGCGTGCGTCTCTGCACGTAAAGATAGATAACAACCTAAGAATCATCATCTCAGGGCTGTGACTAAGCGCCGCACGGCACGGCGCGTAAAAATATATACACGTTTGCGTTGTTTTTCGTTACCATCGCGTAGATATAATCGTGCTCAGCGTACCAACTTATATATCTTAAACGCTCATTCTGTTGAAACATTCTCGAAACACGCACTGCATGGCATGACGTCACGACCGGACGAAAATCTCTCGGCAAGGTTCATCAGCCGAGGTCCGCCGTCGTGGCCACCCACCACCAGCGGCTTTCACCGGTAATCCCCTTCCGCACCTCCGTCCCCTGGTCGCTTGCACGCCGGCAACCGCCGGATGCCCTGACGCCCACCCATCCTTTCCACAGCAAGCAGGAATTCCCATGACCTCCTTCGCTTCCACGGCCGTCACGACCACCGACAACACAGCCGCCTCCGGTGCGGCGCGCGAGATCCTGCTCGCCGACGCCACGCTGCCGGATCTCGACCTGCTGCTGCGACAACGGCGGAATGGCGTGGAAATACGGCTGGTCGCCGATGCCGACGACGGGATCGCGGCGCTGGAAGCGGCGTTCGCCGAGCGGCCGTCCGCCGTGCACGTGCTGGCGCACGGTGAGCCGGGACGGATCCGGCTGGGACGCGGGGCGATCGACGGCGAGCGGATCGCCAGTGCCGATCTGGCGGGCAGCGGGGCCGACCTGCTGCTCTACGGCTGCGCCACCGGAGCCGGAGCCGAAGGCCAAGCGTTCGTGGAGGCGCTGGCGGCGCGCACCGGCGGTGCGGTCGCCGCGGCGAGCCGCCCGGTCGGCAACGCCGAACAGGGCGGTACCTGGAAACTGGACGTGACGGTTGGCGTGCCGATGACGGCGATCGCCGTCGCCGATGGGCGCGAGGGCTGGCGTCACCTGCTGACAGTCGGCACCTCCGGGCAGGACATCTTCAACGGAAGTGCCGGGAACGACGAATATTACGGCCGCGGCGGTGGCGATCTGATCTACGGCAATGACGGCCACGACCTGCTGGACGGCGAAAGCGACAACGACACCATCTACGGCGGCATCGGAAACGACACGCTGTACGGAAATTACGGCGACGACTGGATCTATGGCGGGGCCGACAACGACACCATCTACGGCGGCCCCGGCATCGACCGCCTGGCCGGCGAGGGGGGGGACGACGTGTTCCGGGTGTCCGGCCCGTACGAGGGCACGGACGTCTACGACGGCGGCAGCGGCTATGACATCATCGAGGCGACCGCGTCGGGCACCGTCATCGGCGTCAGCGCCGTGGGCCTGACCTCCATCGAAGCCATCAGCGGCGGCATCTACTCGGGCGTTTACATCGAGAGCTCGTCCATCGATCTCACCGGAGTGGCTCTCAACAACATTCAGGGAATCCGGGGAACCAGCGGCGGGGATCACATCGTTGGTTCCAACCAAGATGATGCCATCGAAGGCCGAGCCGGCAATGACTGGCTCCAGGGCGGTGCAGGTAACGATGCATTCATCTATACGGGACCAGCGACGGGATCGGGTGGAAGCGGCTTCGATGTCATTGATGGCGGCTCCGGCGCCTACAACCGAATCTTGGCAAGCGCAAGTAATACTCAGGTAGGTCTTTCGCAATTCAGCAACATTGCGGCGATTAACGCCAATGGATTTGGCAACGTCTCGATCCGCGGCAGCGACACCAACAACGAGTTCCACTTCACGGACGTCGAACTCGTCGGCATCTCGTACATCGACGGCGGCGGCGGCGACGATGCCATCTGGGGGTCGAACTACGGGCCGGTCGCCCTGCTGGGCGGCGACGGCAACGACGCGCTCATCGCCGCGCGGCCGAGCTTCGACACCTTCAACGAGACCATGGACGGCGGCGCCGGCAACGACACGCTGGTTGGCTGGGACGGCGACGACATCCTGGCCGGCGGCACCGGCAACGACTCGCTGCTCGGCGATTACGGCAACGACATCCTGCTCGGCGGCGACGGCGACGACACGCTGGAGGGCGGCGACGGCGGCGACACGCTGTCCGGCGGCGACGGCTTCGACACCGCCGTGTTCGGCGGCAACCAAGCCAACTACGACCTGTCGGTGCCGAGCGAGGTGCGAGAGATCGCCTCCGGCGTCGTCAAGGTGATCGACGGCATCGACCGGCTCCAGTTCGCCGACGGCGCCGTCGTGTTGAACACCGCTCCCGACGCGGCCACCGACGCCGACCCCGCCGCCAACGAGGTGACGGAAGGGGCCGCGACCGGCACCGTGGTCGGCATCGCCGCCTCGTCGTCCGACCCCGAGGGCGCCGCCATCACCTACAGCCTCACGGACGACGCCGGCGGGCGCTTCGCCATCGACGCCGCCACCGGCGTAGTCACCGTGGCCGACGGCTCGCGGATCGACTTCGACACCGCCACCAGCCACACCATCACCGTCAAGGCCAGCGACGGCTCGCTGTCCAGCACCGCGCAGATGACCATTGCCGTGCTTGACGGCAACGATGCGCCAGCCGTGCCGGCCGATGCCGATGCCGCAGCCAACAGCGTCGCCGAGGGCGCGACGGCCGGCACCATGGTCGGCATCACGGCCTCCGCCATCGATCCCAACCCTGGCGACACCGTCACCTACACGCTGCTAGACGACGGCGGTGGGCGCTTCGCCATCGATGCTGCCACCGGCGTGGTCACCGTGGCCGACGGCGGGGCAATCGATTACGAATCCACCATCAGCCACAACATCACCGTGCAGGCCACCGACGTTGATGGCCTGAGTAGCCAGCAGAGCTTCACCATCGCCGTCACCAACGTGGCCGAACCGCAGGTCTGGACCGGCACCGAGGGCAATGACTCCTTCACCGCCCCGACCGCGGACCTGTGGACGCTGGAGGGCGGCGACGGCAACGACACGCTGACCGGCAACGCCGCCGCCGACACCCTGGCCGGCGGTAATGGCGACGACGTGCTGAACGGCGGGGCGGGCGACGACATCTTCCTCTACGGCTGGGAGGACGGGGCGGACTCCGTCAACGGTGGCGCCGGCACCGACACCATCAAGGCGGGCTGGCACTGGACGCAGATCAAGCTGAAGAGCGTCACCGCCGTGGAGGAGATCACCGCCGACGGATACTCGGGCGTCAGCATCGTCGGCAACGACGCCGCCAACACACTGAACTTCTCCGGCGTGGCGCTGACCGGCATTGAGCTGATCGACGGAGCCGGCGGCAACGACACCATCGTCGGCTCGGCAGGCGCTGACAGCATCCTGGGCGGCGACGGTAACGACTCGCTGGTCGGCGGCGCAGGCGACGACACGCTGTATGGCGGCACCGGCACCGACGCCCTGGTGGGCGGCGCCGGCAACGACACCTACATCGTGGACGCCACCGGCAAGACAGTGACCGAGGCGCTGAACGAGGGCACTGACATCGTCCGCACCACGCTGGCCTCCTACACGCTGAGCAACAATGTCGAGAACCTCGTCTACGAGGACATCTGGGATTTCGCCGGAACGGGCAATACGCTGGCCAACCGACTCACCGGCAGCGGCGGCAACGACACCCTGACCGGCGGCGCCGGCGCCGATACGCTGGAGGGTGGCGCCGGCCTCGACACTGCGGCCTACACTGCCGCGGTCAGCGTCAACCTCGCCACCGGCGTGCACACCGGTGACGCGGCCGGCGACCAGTTCATCGACATCGAGATCATCGCCGGCTCGACCGGCGCCGACACGCTGACCGGCGACGCCGGCGACAATTGGTTCGTCGGCGGCGCGGGCAACGACACGCTGACCGGTGGTGGCGGCGCCGACATCCTGGACGGCGGCGCCGGCACCGACACAGCGAGCTACGCTGCCAGCGCCGACGGCGTGGTGGTCGACCTCGCCAACGGCTGGTCGGTTTCGGAAGGCGCGGGCGACGCGCTGTACGGCATTGAGAACGTCCTCGGTTCGGCCTACGACGACCTCATGTACGGCGACGCCGCCGCCAACGCGCTGACCGGCAACGCCGGCAACGACACACTGGACGGCGGGGCCGGCAACGACACGCTGATCGGCGGAGCCGGCGACGACACCTACTACGTGGACTCCGCCGCCGACGTGGTGACCGAGGTGGCTGGCGCGGGCACCGACACGGTGCGCACCACGCTGGCGTCCTACACGCTCGGCAGCACCGTGGAGAACCTGACCTACGACGGCAGCGGCAACTTCGCTGGCACCGGCAACACGGTGGCCAACCAGATCACCGGCGGCGCCGGCAACGACACGCTGACCGGCGGCGCCGGCGCCGACACGCTGGAGGGTGGCGAGGGCATCGACACCGCGGTCTTCGCCGCGGCGGTCAACGTAAACCTCGCCACCGGCGTGCACACCGGCGAGGCCGCCGGCGACCAGTTCGTCGGCATAGAGGTCTTCAGCGGCTCCGCAGCGGCCGACACCTTCACCGGCGACGACGGCGACAACCGGTTCATCGGCAACGCCGGCAACGATACGCTGACCGGCGGCGCCGGGGCCGACACGCTGGACGGCGGGGCCGGCATCGACACGGTGAGCTACGCCACCAGCGCCTCGGGCGTCTTCATCCACATGCCCACCGGGTTGATGATCTGGGGCGACGCCGAGGGCGACGTGCTGACCGGCATCGAGAACGTGATCGGCTCAGCCTATCAGGATATCCTGACCGGCGACGGCGCGGCGAACGTTCTGACCGGCGGCGGCGGCGACGACGGGCTGGACGGCGGGGCCGGCAACGATACGATGATCGGCGGCACCGGCAACGACATCTACCACGTGGACTCGACCGGCGACGTGGTGACCGAGCTGGCGGGCGAGGGCAACGACACCGTCTACGCCTACCTGAATTCCTACACCCTCGGCTCGACCGTGGAGAACCTAGTTTACCAGGGCAGCGGCAACTTCGCCGGCACCGGCAACACGGTGGCCAACCAGATCACCGGCGGCACCGGCAACGACACGCTGACCGGCGGCGCCGGGACCGACACGCTGGACGGCGGTGACGGTATCGACACCGCGGCCTTTGCCGCGGCGGTCGGCGTCAACCTTGCCACCGGTGTGCACACTGGCGAGGCGGCCGGTGACCAGTACATCGGCATAGAGGTCTTCAGCGGCTCCGCAGCGGCCGACACCTTCACCGGCGATGACGGCAACAACTGGTTCATCGGCAACGCCGGCAACGACACGCTGACCGGCGGCGTCGGGGCCGACACGCTGGACGGTGGCATCGGCATCGACACGGTGAGCTACGCCGCCAGCACCGCGGGCGTGATGGCCGACCTCCTGGGCGGCTACGGGTCCGGCGGCGATGCGGACGGCGACGCGCTGGCCGGCATCGAGAATGTGATCGGCACGGCCTTCGACGACGCACTGTGGGGCAACGCGTTGGCCAACGCGCTGACCGGCGGCGCTGGCAACGACGTGCTGAACGGCGATGCGGGCGTCGATACGCTGGTCGGCGGCGCCGGCGACGACGTGCTGGATGGCGGCGCCGGCGCGGACTCCATGGTCGGCGGGGGCGGGAACGACCTTTACCGGGTCGATGTGGCCGGCGAGACGGTGATCGAGGCCCTCAACGAGGGATTGGACACCGTCATCACCCTGACTTCCTCGTACGTCCTCGGCGCCAATGTCGAGGACCTGATCTACGACGGGGTCGGAAACTTTACCGGCACCGGCAACGTGCTGGCGAACACCATCATGGGCGGGGCTGGCAACGACACGCTGAACGGCGCCGCCGGGGCCGACACGCTTTACGGCGGCGACGGCATCGACGCCGCCAGCTTCTCGGCGGCGGTGAACGTCAACCTCATGACCGGCGTGCACACCGGCGAGGCGGCCGGCGACGTGTACGACGGCATCGAGGTCTTCATCGGCTCCGCCGCGGCGGACACCTTCACCGCCGACGACTGGGGCAAGTGGTTTCAGGGCGGCTCCGGCAATGACACGCTGACCGGTGGCTGGGGGGCGGACACGCTGGACGGCGGCGCCGGCGTCGACACCGTGATCTACCTGCACGGGGTGTCGGCCAACTTGGCGACCGGCACGAGTTCGGACGGCGACGTGCTGATCGGCATCGAGAACCTGACCGGTTCGAGCGGTGACGACGCGCTGGTCGGCAACACCGCGGCGAATCTACTGATCGGCAACGCCGGCAACGACTGGCTGGAGGGTGGTGCCGGTAACGACACGTTGAACGGCGGCGTCGGCCGTGACGAGATGCGGGGCGACGCAGGCCTCGACCGCTTCGTCTTCTCCAGCGACCTGGACACCGGGCTGGACGCCGACGCCGATGTGATCCTGGATTTCGCCAGCGGCGACATCATCGACGTCTCCGGCATCGATGCCAACGCGAATCTGGCCAACAACCAGGCGTTCACGTGGCGCGGCACCGCCGCCTTCACGGGGGTTGCCGGGCAGCTGCGCTACGAGCAGTCCGGCGGGTACACCAACGTGTACGGCGACAGGAATGGTGACAGCCTGGCGGACATGCAGATCGTGCTCGCCGGAACGTACACCCTGTCTTCTGCGAACTTCTCGCTTTGACCGGCGGATAGGGCTGCAAGCGCGACGGGGCGGGGCCGCAAGGCTCCGCCCCATTTTCATCGCCCATGCCACCGGACGGGAATCCGCCGCACTGCTGCGGCCCCTGCGCGACAGGCCCCCGCACGCCATGCGGCCGACCTTTGCGCATGAGTATGTCCACGCCGGATGCGCGGCATCGCCGGCGCTGGAATCCTACGTCGTCCCGAACGAGGAGCAGGCAACCGGCACACCCGTCGAACTGGCCATCAAACCGCGTAGCGCGGCGATCGGCCTTCCCGTGCGCGACGCCCACGCGGTCAACAAGCTGTTTCACTGAACGGCGGCAGGGGTCCGGCAGGGCTCAGCCGATCGCGTCGATCAGCCCCTGCTCGCGCGCCTTGTCGAGCAGCGCCTTGACACTCGACGGCGCCCAGGTCTTCGCCCCCGTGGCGGTGCGCACCCCCTGGCGCTCCAACTGGCGGCCAATGCGGGCCAGCGTTGGCTTCTCGGCCCCGGTGGCGTTGTGGATGGTCGCCACCAGCTCGATCAGCCGCAGCCCCTGCGCCACCGCCTTCGTCGAGCGCCGCGGCGCCGCCTTCAGCAGCCCCGGATCGGCCACCCCGTCCGCCACCAGCCGCCTGACCGCGCGGATCAACGCGTCGCGCGTCCAGGGCGAGGCGTTGCCGCCCGGGCGCAGCTTCATGGCGCCGTTCAGCACGTCCACCACCCGGTCCCACGGGTGCTCCGGCCGCAGCCGCTGCACGATCGGCAGGAACTCCTGCGCGCCGGCGACGACGCGCTCGCTCAGCCGCTCGTCGCGCGCTTGGGCGACGCGGCGACGGGCCTGTGGATCCTTCGCGATCAGGCCGGGGTTGCCGGGTTTCTTGCCCATGGCCTTGGCGACGCGCACGCCGGCCTTGGTGCGCTCGCGGATCAGCGAGCGTTCGAACTCCGCCACGGCGCCGAGGATCTGCAGGGTGAACTTGCCCTGCGGGTTGCCGGTGTCGATGGGGTCGCCCAGCGACTTGAAGGCGACACCCTTTTTCTCCAGCGTGTCGATAACGTCGAGCAGGTGGGCGAGCGAGCGCGCCAGCCGGTCGATGCGCACCACCACCAGCGTGTCGCCCTTCCTCACGCGCGCCAGCACCGCCTTGAGCTGCGGGCGCTCGCGGTCGGCGCCGGACGCGTTCTCGCGGAAGATCTCAGTGCAGCCGTATTTCTTCAGGTCGAGGATCTGCGCCTCGGTGGACTGGTCCTCGGTGGAGACGCGCGCGTAGCCGACGATCGCCATGGCCGCCCTGCCCTTCCCTGCTGGCTCGGGCGCTCAGCATCGCCCGGCGACAGGTAATTTTCAAGTCTTGCGCTTTGATACAACCGGGCGGTTATCGACCAGCGGAAAATGGCGACCTGCTGGGAGCGGCGTCCGCTGACGGCTCAAACGCCGTCTCCGGCAGCTCCCACGGGCGGCCCTGGGTGGCGGGAGTTCTCATCAACAGAGGGCGGATTCTCACCATTCAGGGCCTTTTTCGGCCGGCCCGTTCTCGGAATTAAGGGCCTTTCCGGCCGTTTCAGCCCCCGTTCTCATCAATCAGTGCCCGGCGACAGTCGCCGTTCTCATCAATCAGCGCCCGCCGACACACACTCCATGCCCCCAGCCGGTCCTGTGCGTCCATCGCGTGGGAGCATCTGCCAAAAAGTGCTTACACCAATGGTTGGTTTTATCATTATAGGCATAATCTCTGCATTTTCCGGATCATAGATACGCTGGCGCTCCCGAGTCATGGCAAGGCAGAGCTATTCGAACGTTTGTTCACGCCGGTCACGTTCCCGCGTATGGTTGCGCGCAGCAACATCCTCCTCAGCCAGCACCTCATCCATCCTTGCCGCCCAAAGGCGCACAGTCTCATCGGAGTGCTCCCGCAACTCGGCCAATCCATGGCGGCACCGGTCGAGGACATCGGCCCAAGGACCAATCCGCAGCCTCGGCGTGAGCCAGCGCTCGAACGCCTGGAGAATGGCAACCCTGCCCGGTGCCCGGTCGAGCAGATCGAGCGCAATGGCAGACACAGGAACGGCACCGGTCTCGACCTCACCGGCCTGGTCCACGAATGGTCCGAGTTCGGCGGCAAGCAGCGGATACCGCCGGTCAGGGCTGGCGTCCGCCCACTCCAGCAGCACCGCGTGCGGTATGGACCGCAGAGCCCCCGGCCGCCTTCGAACCGACATCCGAAGCAACTCGGCGGTCACCCCGTTCTCGGCTTCGAGGAACTGATCGAGGAACGTCCTTGGTTGCCGCTCGGCAAGCGCCGTCAGCGTGAGCTCAAGGTCGCCGATCACGCTCCAGGAGCGTTCCGCCGCCTCCGCAATGGTGCGGCAAATGGTGCGGGCCACGTCCGCAGAGGCCAGACAGGCCTGCACGATCTGCGACAGCCCATAATCCTTGTCAAGCCGGTGAGCCGCGAAATCATACGCCAGAAGCAGGGCGAGTCCGGCGACGACCAATGCGGGGCTCACCGGGCAGCCCCCCTCGTCACGAGCGGTGTGCAGACGGTGGGAGAAGATTTCCGTCGCCACCGCATGCCCCGCCGGCCGTTCGGCGATGCAGCGGACGAGCGACGCGAGAGCCTCGTCGGACAAACCGTCTTTCGTGCTGACAAAGCGAAGGGACTGGTAAGCCTGAACCGGCGCCCTTCCCACGGCGAACGCTCGGTGGAGCCGCGCCGCACCGGCATCGCCGATGGGTACGGCGGTCTGCAGGGAGGGGAAGTACGGCCCCAGATCGGGGTGATCGACCGCTTCGTCCAGAATCTCTCCGACCCAGGCCGCGTCACGCTTGACCGCCGCGCCGAGGAACCCACTGAGGAGATCCGGATCACGACGGTCGGCCGGTGCCGCGACGAAGGCCCCCGCCATCCGCTCCCACAGCACGACGAGGCTGGCGGCCGCCTCACCCAGGAAGCGGCCAAGGAAAAAGCGATTGCCGCCCTGCCGAAGCACAAGGTCCGGAAGCAGGCTGTCCAGCGCGTCGCCGTCGTCGGCGAGCGACCGGCCCAGAGCGCGGAACCGCTCTGTCAGCCGCCGGCTCACGCTCTCGAAGTCGTCCGGCCCCTCCATCGCCTCGGCGTCGAAGACATCGAACGACCCTGCCCCATCGGACAACACGTAGGCGCGCACCGCCTGCACGGTGGTCGCCGGCCGCAAATCCCGTTCGACCGCCCGCAGGGCGGTCAGCGAGTCCGCCGGCATGGCTTCATTGCGGAACTTGATCCCGGCGCAGACCGCCATCCAGCCCTCGGGCCAGAAGGCGGCGTCGGCGACGGCACGCACCGCCGCCTCGACATCGGCGGTCAGCAGCGGCACCGACCACAGGGACCGCAAGCGCCTGGCCAGCATCGCGCGGGCCGCCACGGCGTGGCGCGACGTAGGATCGGCAAGCGCCACCGCCTTCGCCAACGCCGTGCGGAACCAGTCCGCTTTCTCCTCGTCCGTCTTCGGTCGCCATCCATAATCCCGCGGCCGGGCGCCGAAGTCGAACCAGTGCGCGAAGCCCCGGTGATGGCGGTCGAGCATCGCCCCCAGGGCCAGAGCGCCGATCTCATTGAAGCGCCGCAGCGGCGCGTCCAGCAAGGCGTCGATCATCGACAGACGCTGCGCCTGATCGGCGTGCGTGCCGGACGGAAAGGGCGAGAACAGCGCCTCGACGCGGTCGCGTCCGGAATAGTCCCTGTTGTCCGCCGCCTCCGTCGCCAGGGCGCGGATCATCAGCCATACCGCACGGTCGAACATTGGTGCGTCGTACGCCAGCGCGTGCAGCAGGCCCACCAGTTCGCTGCGGCGGTACGCGTCGGAACCGAAGAAGGCGGCATCGCCCATGCGGTCGGCCGCGGATTCGATGGCGTCGAGGGTGAGGTCCGGGCGCACCGGGGCGACGGCCTCGAACATGCTCCACTCGTCGCGGGCCAGCCGCGCCACATCGTGCAACCGTCCGCCCGGCTCCAGCCATGCCGCGACGACGACGCGTGCCGCTTCGCTGTCGTGCAGGTAGCGGAGGCGACGGGCGAAGGATTTCAGCAGCCGGACGGGCGCGCGGTCCTCCATGACGGCGCGGACCACCGATGTCGGGATGTTCTCCAGAGCCGTCCGCGCGAGGTGAGCGGCCAAGCCTTGCGGCAGCACCGCGCGCCAGCGGTCGCGCTTCTGGACGAGTTGGCGGCGCAGCAGTTCCGCGACGTGCCGGTGCAGGTGACCTGCCCCCACGTGGGACACCAGAGACTATGTTAGCCAAACACCGCTCGGCGGCTCCTGTCCAGTCCGGCGGAGCGTAGCGGAGCCGGGCTG